>JANQPS010000124.1 GCA_028285365.1 Thermoanaerobaculia bacterium
TACAGCTGGCTCGCGATTTTCCTGTTCCTGGACAAGCGAGTGGGCGGAGGCCTCGAAGAGGGAGGCGGCGGGCGCCGTGCACGGACTTTCCCGGCCGCCTCCACCATTCTCGTCGTGGCTCTTCTCGCCGTCTTCTGGTGTTTTGTTGCCGGCGGACGTGCCTATGCCGGGGATTTGAGCGGTTCGGTGCACACGACGAGCGTGTGGATCGCGGTTGCGGCGCAGGTTCCGGCCCTCATACTGGCGGTTCGGGAGCTTCGCAGTGCCGAGCCATCAATGGCCGCCGGAAGCGGCTGAGGCGGAGATCTCCAGAGATCAGCGAATCTCTCGCTATCATCGGCGTGAAACTGCAGGACCGGCGCCCGAGTCACAGGAGTCGCTGTGCTCACCCACCAGACGGGGCAAGGCGGGGGACGCCGCCGGTGACGCTCTTCGGGCCCCGAGCGCGAGATCCTTCGAGAGCCACCTCTCGATGCACAGAGTGCCGAGTGCGACACGAAGTGACCGACAAGTGGGCCGAGAGTCTAACGAGAGAGTCCGAGAAGAATTGTGATGGAGCGAGTGAGTCGTGAGATGGTCCGGGCGCGAGACGGCAGTGGCATGAGGCACGTGAGGCTTTGAGCTCTGACGAACACGACTCCGGAACCGAGACCCCCCAGGCGACAACCTCGCCTACTCGGGCCGACCGGGACGGCGACGCGTCTGTAGCTGGAGGCTCCTCGGCGGCGCAGCGCTCTGGTCGTGGGACATCGAGCATTCAGCGGCCAGGCAGTCTGCTGCCGGAGACCTGGTCGGTGCGCCTGCCGGTGTTCGAGGGACCGTTGGACCTTCTGCTCCAACTCGTCAAGGTCAACGAGGTCGAGATCACCGACATCCCGGTTGCACTCGTGTGTGATCAGTACCACGAGTACCTGGCACGAATGGAGGAGCTCGACCTGGACATTGCCGGCGAGTACATCTACGAAGCGGCGATGTTGATCCAACTCAAGTCGCGCATGCTGCTTCCGGCTCCGCCGGTCGAGGAGGGCGCGGAGCCGGAGGAAGACCCTCGCGCCGTGCTCGTGGCCCGTTTGCTGGAGTATCAGCGAATCAAGGAGGTTGCCGAGACACTGGCGGAGATTTCGTCGGTACGACGGGGAATCTGGACTCGAGAGTGGCAAGAACCAGAGGGAGACTCCGATGACGACGAGGAGCTCGAGCTCGGTGATCTCTCGCTCTTCGATCTCCTCAAGACCTTCAAACGAGTGCTCGAGCGTTTCGATCGCGAAAACCCCGAGCCGATTCACCTGAGTGCGGAGAGCTTTTCGGTACGCGAACAGATCGACCGTCTGCTGGACCGGCTCGCAGGAGGGCGTCCAGTGGATCTCGTCGACGATTTGCTGGCGCTGTCTTGTCGCGCTGAGGCCATCGCCGCCTTCCTGGCGTTTCTAGAGCTCGCGCGAATGCAGCTGATCCGATTCATCAGCGCCAGTGACGGTGCCGTTCTCACTGAGCGTACCGAGCGTGAAGTCAGCGCTCTGGAGCTGGAGGGAATCCTGGAGTGACCGGCACCACCGACCTGGAGATGTGCTCGGTGCTCGAAGCGATCCTGTTCGTGTCGCCTCACCCTGTGCCGCGCGAGAAGCTGCTGGCCGTGTTTGCACGTTCGGAGCGTGAGGCAGCAGAGAAGGCGCTCGAGGAGGTGCTGTCCCGTTACCGTGCCAGTGAGGAGATCGACGGACGGGGCGTCGTCGTCGACGAGGCTGGAGGCGGTCTGCGGCTGATCACGAGGCCAGAGCTGCACGGCTACCTGAAGAAGTTCTTCGAGCTCAGCGGGTCCAACCGGCTCACGATGGCTGCCCTGGAGACGCTCGCGATCGTGGCGTACCGTCAACCCATCACCGCTCCGGAGATTCAGGAACTGCGCGGCAAAAACTCCTCGGGCGTCCTCAAGACCCTGCTCGAGCGGCGATTGATTCGTATCTCCGGTCGCAAGGAGGTCGTCGGCAAACCGTTTCTCTACGCGACGACGAGAGACTTCCTGTTGCACTTCGGGCTCAATCGGGTGAAAGACCTGCCGCCCCTCGAAGAGTTCGAGGAGGCTTTTGTCGGAGATGGCGGGTTTACCTCGGCCGAGCCGCTGGCCGTAGGTGGTGAGGACCGCGAGGAAGAGGTCTTCCGCCAGCTGGCTCTCGTCGACGACGCAGGCGACGACTCGGGTGACGATGTGGACGGGGATCACGCAGGGCCAGTGACCGGCGTCGGCCATCACGACGGCACGAGTCCAGACGTCTCGACGGATGGGAATGACGAGCACGGCGGCGAATCCTCGACTCGGTCTCGAAGTGTGGACGCGATACCCTCGGACTCATCATCCAGCGAGGACCGATCAGTCAGCGAGTCATCACTTGACGAGCACACCGAGTCCCCGGATGCCGCACCAGAGAGCTGACGTGACGGATTCCACCGAGAGTCGACGAGGACAGGAGCGCCTGCAAAAGATCATGGCCCGATGTGGTGTTGCTTCGAGGCGACACGCAGAAGAGATCATCCGTCAGGGACGGGTCACTCTCAACGGCCAGCAGGCCACGCTCGGCCAGCGGGCGAGTCTCGAGTCGGACGCCATCAAGGTCGATGGAAAACTCCTGCGACCGCTCACCACACAGGTGACCTTGGCGATGAACAAGCCGGCTGGCGTGGTGACGAGCACTCACGATCCGGAGGGGCGTCAGACGGTCATGGATCTCGTTCCCAGTCGACATCGGCGCGCGCTCGTTCCCATCGGTCGTCTCGACTACGGTACTGAAGGACTGCTCCTGTTGACGACCGACGGTGACCTGGCCCAGCGCGTTGCCCACCCTCGGCACGGCTGCCACAAGACCTACGAGGTCAAGGTGCGAGGGGTACCCGACGAGCGTGGGCTGCAGCGGATCCGCAAGGGAATGTCGCTGGACGGGTACCGGCTCAGGCCGGTCGAGGTTGTTCCAGCTCGTCGTCGATCCACCCCCGGTCGCCCTGGTATCAACAACTCGTGGTGGCTCGTGGAGCTTGCCGAGGGGCGCAGCCGTCAGATTCGAGAGATGTTCAAGCGCATCGGTCATCCGGTCGTTCGCCTCCGTCGGATCCGAGTGGGATCGGTCGAGCTGGGCGGCTTGAAGCGGGGCCACGTCAGAGTGCTCGAAGACCGGGAGATCGAGACCCTGAGCCGAAGCCTCGAGTCGGGACGGCGACGGCGGCAGAGACGACGATGACGCACCCTGTGGTGAGCAGTGCGACGGGTCCTGCGAAGCGCACGGTGACGCGGAGTCCCTCGTCATGATCGTCGCAATCGACGGCCCGGCAGGGGTCGGCAAGAGCACGGTGGCGCGGCTGCTCGCAGAGCGTTTGTCTCTGCCTTATCTGGATACCGGTGCGATGTATCGATGCGTTGCGCTGGGGGTGCTCGAGCGCGGTGCTGATCCCGCTGACGACAGCGCGGTCATGGACTGTGCCAGAGGGACTCGAATCGACCTCGAGATCGCGGACGACGGCCGAGCCACTCTGGTGCGCAACGGCTCGCCAGTTGGTGACGAGATCCGAACCGAGGCGGTGAGCTCTGCAACCTCCCGAGTTGCCACGCTACCGGCGCTGAGGAGCTGGCTCGTGTCCATGCAGCGTGATTTTGGCGAGCGTTTTGGCGGGGTTGTGGAAGGACGTGACATCGGCTCAGTAGTCTTCCCGTCGACGCCGTACAAGTTTTTCCTCGAAGCCCCTTTGCCAGTTCGAGCACAGCGACGAACTGCTCAGCTGGATCAGGCCGATCAAGCGACGACAACCCCTGGGCGCGAGACGTCTTCCCTGGAGACCGTACGTCGCGATCTCGAGCGACGTGATCGCCAGGATCGCGAGAGAGAGGTTGCCCCTTTGAGAGCCGACGACAGCTACTGGGTCATCGACACCGGGAATCGGAGTGTCGAAGAGGTCGTAGACCTGATGGTGTCGAGGATCGAGGCCATCGAGGCCGAGGCCCGGGCGAACGAGGCACGGGTCTAGTCGGAGGCACCTTGAAGATCAGAGTTGGCCAGACGACAACTCGGACGGTTGGTCTCATGAGGATCTCGCCGGCTGGCACGTCGAGAACAGGAACCATGAGGATCACAGGCTCATGAAGTACTCGTCATGATGGCTACGCTCGGATGGCTCGCGCGGCTCGGCGGCGCCGCCATTCGAACTCTCGCGTCTCGCTTACTCGGTCGACGGAAAGTGCCGAACTGGTCGCTGCGCACCGAACTGGTCCACGCGACCACCAGGGCCACCCTCGACAGCTCCCTGCTGTATGGAGTCGACTGGTTTCGCAATGTGCAGGAGCGCAGTGCTCGGCCGGGTCTCTTGGCCAAGGCTCGAGAGACGCGGGAGGAGTCCCTCGGTGGCGTGCCCGGGGTCTGGTTCGAACCCACGGTCCAGAAGCCAGAGCGTACGTTGCTGTATCTCCACGGTGGCGGCTACGTCTTCTCGAGTCCCAGGGTCTATGACGACCTGTGTTCGCGACTTGCGGTCGGGGCGTCGGCTCGCGTGTTCTGCCCCGACTATCGGAAGGCTCCCGAAGATCCGCTGCCGGCGGCCTTCGACGACTGCGCGTCGGTGTATCGAGCGCTGGTCGAGGTCACTGGGAACGAGAAGGAGCCGCTCGTGTTGGCCGGAGACTCCGCTGGCGGATGCCTGGCGCTGGCAACCTGCCGCTTCGCGCGCGAACAGGGACTGGCTCTTCCACAGCGCCTGCTCCTGCTTTCGCCCTGGGTCGACCCTCGTAGGCGTGGAGGAAGTATCGCCGCGAATGCCGGCACGGACATCGGCCCTCCCGAGTGGCTGACCCTCTGTGCCGATCGAGCCTTGCCGGAAGACTGGGAGGTCGACGGTGTTTTGTCCGACCCGCGCGTCGCTCCTCTGGGCAGCGATCTCAGTCGGTTTCCGGCCTGCCTGGTTCAGGTAGGGGGGCGTGAGATGTTGCTCGATCAGGTTCGCGAGCTGGTGGAGTGCCTGCGCTCGAGTGGTGTGTCCGTCGAGCTGGAGGAAGAGCCGGACATGTTCCACGTCTGGCAGCTGATGGCAGGTTCCCTGCCTCAAGGGGAAGCGGCTGTCGAAAGCGCGTGTCGTTTCCTGCGCCTGACGTCTGCCGGAGACTAGCGACGGGGAAACCTCGCGGTCTCCGCGAGCGGGCGAGTTCGCAAAACTCGAACGACTTTCGGGTGCCTACGGGAGGCAGGTGGTCTCCTCGGCGACATGGCTCGGTGCCGTTAGGATGCCGAGATGCTGCGACTGGTGGTGTACTCGCCGGCTGGTGTCTCGCGCTTCCCCCTGGTATCCGGGCCTCAGGCGGTCGGGAGTGATAGCTCCTGCGAAATTCGCGTCCCTGGCCCGGGAGTCGAGGATCGACACGCGGTCGTGGTGCGGGACGAGAGCGGCGTATCGATCGAATCCCTGGTGCCGGCGCACCTGAGCGTCAATGGTCAACCGACTCGCGAGGCGAGGCTGGACGTGCTGGACGAGGTTCGGCTCGGTGCAGTGACCCTGATCGTCGAGGAGGTCGAGGGTCGGCTGAGCGGAGATCCCGAGCCGACCACCGAGGTCCAGGAGCTCGCTCGACCGGGCGCCGCGCTACTCGTGGAGCGTCTCTCGGCCTTGAGCGACTGGGTCGTCAACGACTCGACCTCTCGGACCAGCTTGGAGGACATCGTCGGAGAGCTCCTCGCGGGTTTCGGAGGGGGTGCCTGCTTCTTGTTCGAGGGCGAGCCTGATCAGGCGCCCGGTCTCAAGCTGAGCGTCACCTCGAAGAGGGAGTGGTTGGACGTAGCCGACGACGTCCTCCAGATCGTCGCCTCGCAGCCACGTATGGGGGGACGGTCGATGGGGCGCCTGAGCCTCGATGTCGGAGCTCGCCGTTGCCTGGTCTTCTATCGGTTCGTAGGGGCTCTCGAACGGACCTACTTCATGACCC
>JANQPS010000134.1 GCA_028285365.1 Thermoanaerobaculia bacterium
TGCTTCTCGGCGCCTCGATGGTGTTCGTGATGCTGATGCTCGAGGTCGGCGTACGCGTCGCTCGCCTCGAGGGCGACTTCTTCTTCCAGCTCGACCCGCTCGTCGGCGCGACCTACATTCCGAACAAGAAGGGTTGGCACTCGTTTCCTGATGGCCGACAGTGGGTCGAGATCAACTCGATCGGGTACCGCGACTCGGAGTGGGCTGTCGAGAAGCCAGACGGAACCAAGCGAATCGTGATGCTCGGTGACTCCTATCTGGCCTCCATGGAAGTTCCTCGCGAAGACCGGCTGAGTGATCTGATGGAAGCCGGACTGGGCGAACGGTGCCCTAGCCCGATCGAAGTCATGAACTTCGGAGTCACCGGATTTGGCACTGCCCAGCAGCTCGAGACGCTGCGTCATCGCGCGCTCGACTATCAGCCCGACCTCGTGGTCTTGATGTTCTATGCGGGCAATGATCTCTACAACAACTCGTTCGAGCTCGACCCGGAGCCGAACCGGCTGCACTACGTGCTCGAAGAGGACGGGAGTCTGCGTAGGCTGCCCTACACGGTTCGAGACAACTCGCTCAAGGGGTGGCTGCGACACCACTCTCGCGCGTATCTCTTCGTTCGTGGCCAGATCATGCGCTACGCCGCACTTCACCGTGCACTGGCCAAGTTGGGGATGATGCAGGGTCAGGATGAGGAAGCCGAAGAGCAACGGGGCGAGGCCGCTACCGTGGCACAGCTCGAAGACGCCCAGAACCTCCAGGACGGATCGGGTCCCATTGACCGCGCGTGGAAGCTGACCAAGGCCCTGATTCTCGAAACGCGCTCCGTGGCGAATGCCAGCGGCTCTGAGTTCGCCCTCGTGCTCGTTCCGACCCAGGAGCAGATCGCAGACCGCGGAGCCGAACTGTCGCGTGCCCCGGGAGGAGGCCGCCGCCAGCGAGCGAGTCGAGAGCTGGCCTCGCTGTGCGAGGAGGAGGGACTACCCTGCTTCGACCTGACGACGACTTTCGTCGAAGCGGGCACTGAGCTGCCGGGATTGTTCTTCGAGAACGGTGGCCACTGGACTCCCGAAGGCCAGCAGTTCGCGCGGGACGGTATCGAGCCGTGGGTCTCGAGCCAGCTATGCGAAGAGAGCGAGAGCGTGACTGGAGAGCTCGGAGGTTGAGCGAATCTCGTCTCGCTTCGCGGGTGAGCCGCTCCGTGCTCGCTCTGGGCATCGTGTTCGTGGTCACGCGCCTAGTTGCTCTCGTTCTGGTGCAACCCTGGGACGACGACGCGCGCCAGCGCTTCGTGACCATGGATGCCGAGCACTACGTCGTGAGTGCTGTGAACCTGGCTGCCGGTCGTGGCTACAGCGCGTCGACCGAGTCTCCATTCACCCCTAACTCGACCCGTCCGCCTGGCTACTCTCTGTTCCTGGCTGGCGCGATGGTCGTGTTGGGCGATTCCCTGACGGCGCTGACTCTGGTCAACGTCGCCTTGCAGGCCCTGACCCTTTGCCTGGTCTACTGGGGACTTAGGCGTGTCGTTCCGGAAGTCGTGGCGTTTCTCGGGGCTCTTTGGTGGGTGCTCGACCCGATCACGATCATCATGAGCATGCGGCTGTATTCAGAGAGCTTGTTTCAGCTGCTCAACGTAGCCGCCGCCTGGCTCCTGCTGTGGGCGATCAAGACCAGCCGCCTCAGGCTCGGTTGGGCAGCAGTGCTCGGGCTCTGCTACGGGCTGAGTCTGCTCGTGAGACCGATGGGAATGGCGTTTACGCCCGTGATGATCGTAGCCGTGCTGTTGTGCGCCAAGAACTGGAAGCGGGGGCTCGCGCTGGTCGCTGTTTTTGGCGCGTGCACTGGTGCGGTTCTGCTGCCATGGCTGGTCCGAAACCAGATGGTCTTTGGGCACTTCGCCATGTCTTCTCTCAGCGGGACGACGCTGACCGAGTACTACGCCAAGCCGTTCCTGGCCGCTAGCGACGAACTGTCTCAGCTTCGTGATCTCGAGAAGGAAGTCGAACGACGAGTAGCCGGGGAGGACAGTTTCGAACGTTCGGAGAGGCTCAGCTCCTATGCCAAGGACGTCGTCCTGGCTCAACCGATCAGGTACGGCTTCTTCCATGGTGCGGCGATCGGGCCGACGCTGTTCGGGTCGGGCGCCAAGGAGTTGCCCCGATTGGTGGCGGACGAATATCGCGACGCAGCGTCCAGCGCCTGGGCCGTCAACGCGTGGCTAGTGGGTGGTGGAATCCTGCTCTTGGCCCACTACTCGTTCTTCGTGCTGGGTCTTTGGGTGCTCGCGAAGCGACGACTCTGGTTGGCTGCGCTGCTCATGTTGGCCGCCTTCGGTTTTGTTCTGGCCATCAGTGGTCCGAACTCTTCGTCGCGCTACCGTCTGAGCTTTCTTCCCTACACGCTCGTAGGCGCAGTGATCGGAGCCGAATCCCTTCGCAAGCGCATCAGTGAGGCCGAGGCGTCCGTGCCAGCGGTCTCTGCAACGACTTCTTCGTCGAGTCTCTAACCCTAGGGGAACCATAGTGACTTCAGAGAGCTCAGACATCTCCAGTGAGACCAGGACCGGCGGCGGGATCGGCGGCTACGTCGCGATCGCGCGGATCGATCATTGGTTCAAGAATGTCTTCGTGCTGCCCGGTGTCGTCGCGGCCCTTGGGCTTGATCCTTCGCTGCTCGGACCGGATGTGGTCTGGCGGCTCGCATTGGGTCTGGTGTCGATCTGCCTCGTTGCCTCCAGCAACTACGTAATCAACGAGGTTCTCGACGCTCCCCGGGATCGGCACCATCCGATCAAGAAGAACCGCCCGGTACCGTCGGGACAGGTCAAGGTGCCGGTGGCGATCGCCGAGTGGCTGTTGCTGGGATTCGTCGGCGTCGGCCTTGGTTGGCTGCTGTCGCCAGGGTTCTTCGCAGCTGTCGCCGCTCTCTGGGTCATGGGATTGATCTACAACGTGCCGCCGGTCCGCTCCAAGGATCTCCCGTACGTCGATGTCATATCCGAGGCCATCAACAACCCTTTGAGGCTGATCGCCGGGTGGTACGTGCTCGAGCACACCGCCATCCCGCCGGCCTCCTTGCTGCTGAGCTACTGGATGATCGGTTGTTACTTCATGGCGATGAAGCGCTACGCCGAGTACCGCGAGATTGGTGATCCGACTCGTGCTGCGGCCTATCGAAACTCGTTCTCCTTCTACTCCGAGGAACGACTCCTGGTGTCGGTCATGTTCTATGGCTCCGCGGCGATGCTGTTCTTCGGCGCCTTCATCATGAGGTATCGGTTGGAGCTCATCGTTTCGTTCCCGCTGGTGGCCCTGATCATGGCCCTGTATCTCGATCTCGCGTTTCGCGAGAACAGTCCCGTACAGAGCCCTGAGAACCTCTACCGCCAGCCGGTCTTGATGTCCGCCCTGGTGGCGTGTGTTCTCGTCATGGGTGTCACCTTCTTCGTCGACATTCCTGCCTTGCACGACATCTTCAGCCCAACTGCACCTACGATCTTCGATCGTCACCAATGAAGGTAGCTAGCGTGTTGAAACTGGATCGCAAGAGGCTCGTCTACGTCGGTTCCCTGAGCTTCGTCTACCTGGCCTTGAGCCTGGTCACTCTGACGTTGATCGTCCGTGGGCAGGGGATTGACAATCACTCCGGGCACCGGTTCGACGACATGATCAATGGCGAGGCGCATCGTCCTTTCGTCAACCGGGCGCTGTTACCCCAGACGGTCCGGTTCATCGTCTACTCGTGGGACCAGTTCGTCGGCGCTGTGCCGGTGCTGGCCAACTCGCACTTCGTTCAGAACGAGGGCAACGAGATCCACCGCAAGACCAGACCGACCGGGCTTGGGGACTCACAAGCGTTCGAGTACTCGATCACGTTCGTCCTGATGGTCGGCTGGCTGGTCGGCTTCGGCTGGGCACTGAGATTTCTCGTCAAGGAGTTCTATCCGGATCAGCCGATCGCTGCGGATCTCTTGCCTGCGTTCTCGCTCGCGATGTTGGGGCCGCTCATGACGCGGTACTCGACGAACCTCTATGACCCGAGTTCCCTGCTGCTCTCGGCGCTGGCGCTGCTGGCGGTCGTGCGCTGGCGTCTGGGCATGTTCTACTTCCTGGCGCCGCTCCTGTTCTTCAACAAAGAGACGTCGATCTTGTTCGTGCTCCTGCTGATGGTGCACGGGCTGGTGCTCAAGAAGCCGCTTGGTCAGCTCGTACTGCACGGTTCGTGTCTCGGTGCGATCTTCGTCGGAGCCAAGCTCGTGTTGCGAGCGGCTTTTGCCGACAACCCTGGTAGCGAGCTCGAGTTTCACCTGTTCGACCACAACCTGCCCCTGATCTTCGACTGGGGGCAGCTCTTCTACTTCGTGATCTCGCTGGTCTTCTTCGGCTTTTTCGTAGGTCGGGGTTGGTCGTCGAAGCCGTTCTTCCTGCGCTACGCGCTGGCCGTGATTCTGATCCCGCTGGTATCGATGGGTATGTTCTTCGGGTTCGTCGACGAGCTACGCGGCTACTACGAGGCGTATGCGATCCTCATGCTGCTGGCCTTGCCGACCTTTCGCGAGGTGCTCGCCTGGGGACGGCCTTCTGGCGAGAGCCGCGGAGAGTAGTCTCGAGCGCCAGGGTCTCATGTCGGACCGGAGGTGCGCGCGTCGCCGACGCGCTCAGCTTTCGGAGCGGACTTCTCTAGCGAGCGCGGCTATCAACGGCTCGATCAGGCGCTCGGTTCGCTGCTGGCGACCTGACCGACCGAGATGGTAGATGTCGTCGTAGAAGAGATGGTCCTCGAAAACCATGTCGCTCGGGGCGATCAGTAATCCTGGGCCAACCGTCTCGTCGAGCCTCTTGGCGATCAGCTCGATCGTTTGCTCTTGGGAGCGATAGTACGACTTGGGAATCGGCGTGGGGATGACGAGCAGTTCGACTCCCCGAGTCGCAAGTCTGTCTCGGGTCTCTGCCAGATGTCGAAAGACACGTTCGTCGAGTGCAAAGCCAGCGAGATCAGCTCCCTCATGCCTTTCGAGCTCCCATGGCCTGTCGAGGTGGCTGACGAGGTCTCCCCAGCGATTGAAGCCGTCGCGGGTCTCGATGAGCAAGATCGGATGCCTCTCGGGGAGCCTACCCGTCGTAGCCAGCAACGATGACTCGATCAGTCGCAGAGCCTTGGCCTGAGCTGCGTAGGGCAGTGAGGCCATGAGCCTGCGCCACTGGCGCACGCTCTTGAGCGCTCTCATGGATCCGGGCCTCGCCTTGACCATGGCCAGGTGGTCCAGACCCGCGCCGTCGATGGCGTCGAACTCCTGTCCCTGCAGATACCCGACCGTTTCGAGAGCGACGACGAGGACATCACCGGACTCGAGCTGCGGTTCGACCTCGTCGATGAAGAAGCGAAGACCCAGAAACGCGTTCATGCCCATGTTGACTACGCCCATGCCGAGCTCACGCTCTACCATCTCGCTGTCCAGCCCAAACGCCAGGTTCGAGCCTCCGACGAAGACCATCTTGCGGCCTTCGATGGAGCCGAGGCGCTCGTGTTTGTCGAGAGTCGCCAGAGCGTAGTCGTTGCCATCGGGCACGATGAGCACAAACGCGGCCACGAGGGCGGTCACGAGAGCGACCATCAGGAGTGATCTGAAGAGCAGGCGAGAGGCGGCGGACATGTCAGAACTGGAAGTAGATGAATTGGGAGGCGTTCTCGTAGAAGGCGCCCAGGACGACGATCGCGAAGGTCGTCGCAGCATAGGTAGACCATCTCAGCGTCGGGACGGCAAGGATCTGGGTGCCGAACTCGGGCTTGAATCTCTGGATGGCGTCGTAGGTGATGACCGTCAGGATTCCGAGGACTCCGAGAACGAACTCTGGCAGGTGGGCTCTGACGTTGAGTTGACTCGAGACGTAAGACGCATCGGTGATCGAGGCGAGCATGGCGGGTGTCCCCGCCACGATGGTCGTCAGGATGTAGAAGGCGTCGGCAACGCTCTCGGCCCTGAAGAAGATGTAGGAAATGCAGACGAGCAAGAAGGTGAAGGTCGCCTGCAGGGCAGCGTGAAAGCGAGGCGCTTTGGCGAGTCCGACGTTTTTCACGATGCGGCGCCGAAGCTTCTGGCTGAGCATCGAGCACACGAGGTACGTGCCGTGAAGCCCGCCCCAAATGACGTACGTCCAGGCAGCTCCGTGCCACACCCCGCTCACGAGGAAGGTCAGTAGAAGGGCCAGGAGGAACTTGTTGTACCAGCCCAGCTTGATGTAGCGAGTACGGGTCAACGGCGTGTAGACGTAGTCCGTCAACCAGGTGGACAGCGAGATGTGCCAGCGCTTCCAGAATTCCGAGATCGAGGTCGCAAAGTAAGGTTGTCGGAAGTTGGTCATGAGATCGACGCCGAGCGTCCGTGCGGCCCCGATGGCGATGTCGGAATATCCGCTGAAGTCGCAGTAGACCTGAAACGCGAAGAAGAAGGTGCCGACGGCGAGCCCTAGGGCTTCGTACTCACCTGGAGAGGAGTAGATGTCCTGGACGAAAGGCGCCAGTCGATCAGCGACGACGGTCTTCTTGAAGAAGCCCCACAGCATGAGTCGTAGGCCAGACACGACCCGGTCGTAGTCGAACCCGGGAAGCTCCTTCAGCTGGGGCATCAGATTGTTGGCTCGTTCGATCGGTCCAGCGACGAGCTGGGGGAAGAAGGAGCCATAGAGGGCGAAGGTGCCTAGACTCCGCTCCGGTCCGGTCGCTCCTCGTTGGACGTCGATAACGTACGAGAGCAGCTGGAAGGTGTAGAAGGAGATACCGATCGGAAGGATCAGATCGATCGCTCCGATGGGGTACGAGCCACCGGTCCAGGAGACCACCTCGCGAACGCTGTCGTTGGCGAAGTTGAAGTACTTGAAGACGAAGAGGACGCCGAGGAGCAGCAGGAGGCAGATCGTCGTATAGCGCCTTTTGGCGCTCTCTTGCTCAGCTTCAGCAACCTTGAGCCCGCCATAGAAGCAGACGAGCGTGGCGCCGAGCAGCAGAACGATGTACTCCGGCCGCCAGGCCATATAGAAGTAGCAGCTCGCGATGAAGAGCAGGCCGGGCCGCAGCGTGCGTGGCACGCTGAAGTAGAGGATCAGGACGATCGGAAAGAACGCCGCGAAGTGAAAGGAGTTGAATGCCATTGGGGCGGAGCTCGAGCCGGTCGGCCGACGCCGTCGAGAGGACTAGTTGCTGGTGAGGTCGGCTACCGTCGAGACGATGGTCCCGACATCAGTCATCTCGATCACATGGTGATCGCCGAACTTCACGCCGAACTCCTCCTCGAGAGCGAGGCAGAGATTCATGTGGCCCAGTGAGTCCCACGCCTCGACGTCCTCCTGGCGGGTCTGGAGATCGATCGATTCCATCGGCGTCTGCAGCACCTGCGCCATGAGCTGGCGGACACGTTCGTTCATCTGACACTCCCTTTCATAGGTCTAGCCGGCCACACCTCGTCAGCACACAGCGTTGCCAGGCGTCGAGACTGCGACGTAGTCGATCGCTGGCGACTGCCGAGCGCTGGTGGCGAGCGAGTAGCTCTTGAATTCATCCGACTGTTCTTCGAGCTGGAAACCGAGTTCTTCCCAGAGGTTCTCGACCAACGCGTTCTTCTTCGTCCGCTCATAAGAGCTCTGCCAGGACTCGACTCCCCAGCGAGCTTCGAGCTCACTGAGGCAGTGGTG
Source organism: Thermoanaerobaculia bacterium (assembly GCA_028285365.1). Taxonomy (GTDB): domain Bacteria; phylum Acidobacteriota; class Thermoanaerobaculia; order Multivoradales; family Multivoraceae; genus JANQPS01. The sequence continues at coordinate 7,686 of JANQPS010000134.1, forward strand.
AGTGAACACCCGCTCCAACTGGCGACCCAGTGCTCGGCAGCTCATCAGCAGGGTGTCCACAGTGCCCGTACCATCCGCGTGCTCGGCTATCAACACGGCGATGAGGCCCAGGTCGCCGAAGTTGTCGCCTGCCGACATGACGAAGACTGCTGCGTCGTCCCTCTCGGCGAAGGCTCGGATCTGAGCTTCTGTGTGGCGCTTCGTCGTCACGTTGAACTGGTTGGTCTTCCCGCAGAGCTGCGCAACCCGCGCAACTTCGCTCTCGGTCGCTTCCGCGATCTCGGCGCGCAGATTGAGCGAACGGAGGAAACCGTCGAGATCTCGAAAGCTCTCCTGAGAGCGCTTGCGCTCTCGCTCTGCGCGATAGAGCTGGGTGCGGCGTGAGTCTTCGGAACTAACAGAAAGAGTCTCGAACAGCCCGGATTTCGGCAGGAGAGAAGGCAGGTCGTACGGAGTCTCGGGGACCTGGACGACGGTGACCTCGGGGACGGTCTGACGCACGAGCTCGCACTCGATCCCGCTGTCGTCGACGAACACGAAGCTGTCGAGGCCGAGGTTGAGTTCGCTCGCCATGCTCGTGATGTTCGAGGCTTTGTCGTTCCAGTCGACGCGCCACGTCGCCAGGTGCTCGCGACCGAGCGGACACTCCGGATGTTTGTCCAGAACCTCCCAGACGTCGTTCTCGTTGTTTTTGCTGGCGAGCGCGATCACCACTCCCTGCTCGTACAGGTTGAGCACCGACTGCTGAAACTCGTAGAAGCACCGGCCGGGATAGTCGTGAGCGGACAGTTGGATCCCTTCGAGCTGATCCTCGCCGATGACGCCGCCCCACAAGGTGTTGTCACAGTCGAGAACCAGGACCTTTTTGACCTGGCCTTTGGAGAGTCGACCGACGATGGCGACCTGCTGCGCGAAGAGATCGAGTAGGTCCTTGCTGTAGGGAGCGCGGTTCATGTACTGAAAGCGATAGTCCAGTGCGCGATCTTCCCCGAGGCGCTGAACGAGGCGCTCGATGTCGACCAGGTAGAGCTGATCCGAGTGGCGGGCCGCGAGCTCGCGCAAACAGTCGTTGAGTCGGCGAACTCCATCGACTCTGTGACCGTCCAACGAGCCGCTCAGGAGCTCGTTGTCGGCGTGTAGCGGCGGGAGGAACGTGCTCGCCACGACTGTGGACTCCGAGCGCTCGCAGAGGTGCGAGAGGGTGGAGTCGACGGTGTCGATGGCTTTCGCGGGATCCCAACCGCGTCGCCTCGACTGGGGATCGAGGTGGTCCAGAAACCAGGTGACCACGATGAGGTCGCGCCGAGGGTCGTAGGCAACCGATCCGGGGTCGAGGACCTCCTGCTGGATCGTGTCGTAGCCGCCGAGGTCCACCGTCGGTTTGAGGCCGTTCGAGAAGAGGTGGTACTTGAGGAGCGGCACCATCGTCTCGACGGTGTGATTACGCAGCACCGCGACGCTGATCGGACTGGCTGGCGTCTCCGTGGCCTCGTAGCGGGCCAGCTCTGCCAGGATTGTGGCAAGTGTTGCAGTTGGCATACGTGCTCCCGAAACTCTAGGGTGAAGCACGAAGCGTGCCATCTGGATGAAGCTCCGGCCCTAGGAATGACAGTCGCCTTTTGGTGGCGTCCGAGTGGAGCGAACGCGGTCGCGTTGCTGCCCTTCCAACCAGGGCGCCGGCTCAGAAGAGGCGCGACTCTAGAGTGGCTCCGAGGCCGCCGTCAACGGCTCGTCTCGTGTCGCTCCTCGGACGCGCCCGAAGCGTCACGAGGAGGCCGAGGCAGGCCAGTGCGGCGACGAGAAGGCCTGATTGCAGGGGGTTGAAGGGGGTATCAGCGAGTGCATTTGGCCACTCGTTCAAGGTGGCAGCTGCGATCGTCGCCGTGACGACGAGGGCAAGCTGCGGTTTGCTCAGCGTGCCACACCGACCGCCGAACACGCAGGCTGCGATTGGTAGCAGAATGCCATAGTGGTGCTCCCAGGCGATGGGCGAGGCGATCGTCATGGCCAAAATGCAACATGTGAGGTCCGCGGTCCTGGACTCTCGGCTTGTGCCGCTCTTGGGGATCAGCGCGAGTCCGAGCAGGCAGAGACTGGTCACGAGTGTGATCGTGTAGACCAAGGGGCTGAAAGGCGGGAAACCCTGCACCCACTCGAGGTTGTTGCCATTGCCCAGCAGTCGGTGGGTGAGCCCGTTGATCGACTGATTGGGATAGTAGCTTTCGCCGTGCCGTGAGAGAAACGAGAGGACTCCGAGGTACTCCAGGTGATTGCCGAAGCCGTATCGAAACAGAGAGACGATTCCGAAGACTCCTCCCGTCACGAAGAAGGCCACCGAGTAGCGCCACTCCCTCCGGAGCAGCCCCCAGACGAGTAGGAGCCCGTACTGGGGCTTGAGCAAGGCAGCAAGCGCCACGAGCACACCCGAGGTTGCCGGCCGACCACTCGACCAGGCCGCTACCGCTGCGGCGATCAGGCAGGTGATCCACGACTGGATCTGGCCGAGGTGCAGACCTTTCGTGAATGGGTAGAACAGCAGGCAGAAGGCGGCGGCCAGCGCCAGCTGGTGAAGCCACTCGATCGGGGCTTGTCGTGGTGGTCGAAGGGGTGGGGTCAAAAGGTAGAAGACCACCATCACCAGCAGCGCGAGGCTGGCTCGAGAGATCAGATTGCCCGCGGCCTTGAGCTCGTCGAAGGACGATGGCCCGAACAGCGCCAGACCGTCGAACACCAGAAGACTGGTCGGTGCGTACTGGAACTTCGTCTGCTCGGTGAAGAACAAACGCTCGTAGAGGCCATCGCCCTGTCGGGCCTCGGGGAGCGTCCAGGCGTCGAACATCGGTTTCCACGAGTCGTGCGCTGCCCAACCTCGAAGAGCGCGGTACGACAGGTCCAACGAGGTTTCGTCGCGCGGGCTCAGCTCGAGAAGGGCGGATAGCGCCAGAACGAAGGTGACGGCCAACGTGAGCGGCACTAGGTACTTCTGGCGAGCCGTCGTCATGGCGCCGCCCCGCGAGAGACCTCATGAACCTCGATTCTGGAGTGGCCCGTGGGGAACCAGGAGAGGCATCTCTCAACATTCTTGCCGGCCCGAGGTACACTCGCGACGCCCCGTGGAGACGCAGTGAACGGCAAGCTACGCGAGCGCCGTCGAACGGTGCGCGCAACAACTGCCGAGGTTCCGGACGGGACTTGAGAAAACACTACGTCTACTACCTTCTTCTGTTCTTGGCGAGCGGTGGGATTGCCTACGTCTCGGCCTTTGCCACGAGCCGGGTTTGGAAGATCGGCATCGCCCTGCTGGCCTTGGGTGTCGGGATCTGGAGCTCCGTTTTCCTGATCGGCGTGACGACGGTTCCCTGGTACGAGGACTTCCGCAGCGCCTACTACCCTGCTGGAGTTGCTCTGAGTGGGGACGGCGAGCTGTACGTCGAGCCGTGTATCGAAGGCTTTGTCAACGTCCCGATCGTCGCCTATCTCTTTGCCCCGTTCGCTAGCTTGTCGCAGCAGCAGGCAAGTGAGGTGTTCTTCTGGAGTGGAGTGACTGCGATCGTGGCGACGCTCGCGCTGATGATCGCGATTCTAGAGCTGAGCTTCCCTCGCTCTATCGCGCTTCTCCTGCTGTTCTCCGTCAACGGTCCGCTGCTCTACTCCTTGCGAGAAGGCAACCTATCGCACTGGCTCTTGCCAGCTCTCTTCTTCGGCGTGGTGCTGATGAGAAGAGGTGGGAATGAAGTCGCGCTGGGGGTGATCTTGGGGTTGTTGTCGGCTCTCAAGCTCTTTTTTGGCCTCTTCCTCGGCTACCTCCTCCTCCGTTCTCGCTGGCGAAGCCTGCTGGCTGCGGCGGCCACTCTTGGTGCCTTGGGCCTGGTCTCCCTTGCGGTGTTCGGGATCGACCTCCATCTCGAGTGGTATTCCAAGTGCCTCGCTCCGTATGCGGGACTGCCGGTTTCCGCCTACAACGTGCAGTCGCTCGACGGTGTGGTGTTGCGCATGTTGGGTGCTGATCCCTTCGACTGGGCCCCGACTCCCGTCGAGGGCGTTACGAGACTCCTGATCACGCTCCTGAAGCTCTCCTTGCTCGGCGGCCTCCTGTTCGCTCTCCGTGCCTCGGCGCGTCGGTCCGGTTCAGCGTCTTCCGGGGCCGCGCCACGCGAGGTCTCCCTGGTCTTGATGTGCGCCCTGTTCTTGTTTCCTCTGGCCTGGACCCACTACTACTGCCTGCTGCTCGTGCCGATGGCCTTCTTCCTGGCCGAGTCGTCGTCGCGCGAGACCAGCCGGATCGAATACCTGGGCTTCGGGGCTGCAGCCCTGCTGGCGTCGGCTCCTCTCGTTTCGTTGACGTACCTCGAGGGTCTGCAGAGGATCTTCGTGTACAACGTCTTGTACTCGGAGACCTTCTTGGGTGCTCTTGGCCTGTTCGGCCTGCTGGTCTGGCGGCAGCTCTCGGCTGGTCCATCGACGGAGCCAGCGTCCGGTTCGTCACCGACTTCGATCGTCGAGGACTGACGGAACGCTCGACCTCAAGCCGCCGAGTCTTCAGCTGGCACTCTCGACGGCAGCCGGTTTGGAACGTGCTCCTCTCTGCGCGATGGCAGCTGCGATCTTCTGGGCGATCAACTCGTGTCCCTTGGCGTTGGGGTGGGTGTGATCCATGAACAGAGTCTCGTGGTCGTACCCAGCCAATTCGTCGATCATGTCGACGAGGGTGATGCCGCGGCTCGTGGCGAGCTCCGCAAACAGCTCTTGATACTGGTTGTAGTTGCCCGTCTGGCCTTTTGAGCCGAGGAGCAGCATGACGGGCTCGACCCCGTGCGCTTCGGAGACCTCGATCATCCGTTCGAGAGCCGTCTGGTAGCGCTCCAGGTGGTCACCCCACTTCGGCGCCTCCTGGACCGGCTCGTCGTTGCTGTCACTGGTCGACGCCGTTTCCCATGAGCCTTCCATCAGCTGGTCACGAATACGGTAGTAGACCGCCTCGCGGAGAATGTCTTCGATCAGCAGGTTGTAGAGAGCAAAACGTCTCACGAAGTTCTTCAGGCGCACGTTGCGCAGGAAGTCGCGCTTGGCGTCCTCTGAGAGGAGAGGCAGAGTTTCGTGGCCGATGTTGAAAGAGAAGGCGAGGACGGCAATGTCGATCTGGTGTCCGGTCTGGACCAGCTCTTCGAAGCGCCGGACGCAGAGAGTCGTCGGGTAGGCGTTGACGCCGGCGGAAATGGCTCGAACGGTCTTGTCGGCAGCAGTTTGGACCTGGTCTTCTAGCCGTGCCGTGTAGTGCGACTGGTCGTCGACCCCCCAACCCATGGTGACCGAGTCGCCGAAGCTCACGATGCGCAGCTCGTCGTCGTTCGTCTTGGGCAGGTTCTCGGGGTAGCGAAGGCCGTCAGAGTTGATCGTGATCCGCTGTCGGTTGGCCACCGTCCGACCGACCTGGTTGGGTTTTGGGATGAAGAACAGCTCGTCGTCCGGCTGGAAGATGATGTACGAGCCGTAGCCGAACAACCGGAGGACGACTTCGAGAATCACGAAAGCGGCGACGAAGGCGACGCCGGAGAACAGAATCCGTCGGCGCCAGCTGAGTTTGCTCACGATAGGGCCTCCTGATTGGCGACTCGCTGCGAGGACAAGTTCAAGACGTCGTCTGCAGACCTCGAGGTCGACGGTGTCGACGTTGGCGAAAGCGGCTCCCCCGACGCCAGACGAGGTCTCCAGAGGGAAACGAGTTTCATCAGTGCCAGGGCCGCGAAGACGACCAGCGCGGGCATGACGATGATCGTGAATCGCGGTGTGCCGTAGAAGAGCACCACCATGCCGCTGTATGACAGCACCAGCAGGTAGAGGGGCACGATGGCAAGATCTCCGCGGCCAGACAAGAGGCTGCGCAGAGACAAGAACATGCCGCCGACGATGAAAGGCAGGAGCCCGCCGTAAGAGACGACATGAACCAGCTGAGCCGTGCGGTTGTTCTCGAAGACGGCCGCTCTGGGGAACAGGCCGAAGGCGTTGTTGAGCTTCTTGAACCCCAGCGCGAGAAAGTCCACTGGATGATCGCGGATCCAGAGCAGTCCGAGCCGACGGTAGAGACGGTCACGCTCGATCTGACTCGGTTCGTCGAGAATGTGCTCGAGGTCATAGCTCGCAAGCAGCGCGCGAATCTCCGGAGTGTCGCCTGGATCGACGAAGTAGCCGTCGGCCTCAGGGTTGTTCGACCACCAGAAGGTGTGACCGGCATTGCCCGCCAGGAGTTCTGTTCGGCCCTGGGTCGCCCAGTAGTTGAAGATGGGCACCAGCGAAGTGGCGAGGGCAAACAACAGCACGGCCGCCGCCAGCGCGCGGAGTCCGCTCGGAGTGCGCCGAAACGACCAGGCCAGCCACAGGAGGAGAAGCGGTCCGAAAGGGAGCAGGTTGGACTTGAACGCTCCGGCGACACCGATCAAGAGACCCGCGAGTCCACCCAGCAGCAAGGTGGGGTGACGGCTCAGGCGTAGGGTGATCCACACCGCCGCCGCGATCAGGAACATGAAGCTGACCTCGGCCATCAGTCGCCACGACATCCAGACGTGGCCGGGGTAGAAGGCCAGCAGAGCCGCGGCAAGCACTCCCGTTCGTGGGCCGTACAGCTCGGTGCCAATCCTGTGTACGAGTGCGCACGTCAGGGCTCCGAGTAGAGCGTTGACCAGTCTGACGACGATCACACTCTCCCCGACTGTTGCGTAGATGGCCGCGAGGAGCAGTCCGTAGCCTGGCGGGTACCAGGCGTTGTCATAGGAGCCGCCTTCGACGAGGTTGACCGCGATCTCGTTGTAGACGTGATCGTCGCCCCATTCGATCACCGGAGCGTTGATGCCGTAGGCGAGAAGGAAGACGATGCGCACCGCCAAGGCGACCAAACCCACCAACAGTGTGGCATCGAGTCGGTCGCGGTCCAGCCGCCTGACGATGTGCATCATGGTGCCGGGCGGGATGCGGGACGCAAATCGGACGAGTCGGCAGTGGACCAACGGACCGCGACCCTCCCCGGGGTCTTGCTGACGGGGAGGATCACGGTGGTGACGAGCCAGCGCTCCTCGACGAGGGTCCAGCGGCAGACGAGTCGCTCTACGAGGCCGGAATCGAGGCCGGCGGTCTCGTCGACCACCCTGAAGAAATCTCCGTCGACCTGGATCGAGACGTCGTGGAATTCGAGCTCACGCTCGGTGTAGCGATTGAGTGCCTTGTAGACGGCTTCTTTGGCGCTGAAGGCGAATCGAGCTCCGAGTCCCGGTCCGCGATAGTCGGAGTGGATGCGCTGGTGGTTGTGGATCTCCTCGGGACGACAGATCACGTCCCAGAGTGGTTCCTCCAGAGGGCGGTACGGCTCGACATCGATACCGACCGCCTCCACCTGGCTACGTCTAGCGACAGCCGCCACGCAGATGTCGTCGCAGTGGCTCAGGCTGCCGCAGAAGCCGACGGGCCAGAGCGGGGCGCGGTCAGGACCGCTCAGAAGAGGGCCTTGCGGGGCCTCGAGCTTCGCCAGGAGTCGGCGCGCCAGCACCCGTCCTGCACGGAACTCCGCAACTCGTTTCGGATAGGCGTTGGTGATCAGCGCCCTCTCCTCCGGATAGAGATCTCCGCGACCGCCAATCCGTGACGTGCCGATGAGCGGGCCGTGTACGGCCGGGCCGTGAGGAGTCACGACAGTCACGAGGCGCGTCGCTCCGTAGCTTCCGTCGCGTCGCTGCGAGCCTCGTTGAGCGCCATCCGGATTCGCCCCGCTAGTGCTCTGACGTGCGGCTCGAGCACCATGCTGTTGTGCTCTCCCGGCACGACGTTTACGTCGACGCCGCCCTTGGCGTGATCACGCCAGTAGTTGTCGTCTCTCACGAACCGCTGCTCGTTGCTGACGACGCGATCCTCGCTGAGCGCGAAGGCCGAGTCGAGCTCGGGTCGGAAGAGGTGAATCTGTCCCGGGTAGTCTTTGACTTCGTAGCGATCGAGCGCGACGCGAAAGGCAGCCTCTATCCGCGCAGAGCGGAA
>JANQPS010000181.1 GCA_028285365.1 Thermoanaerobaculia bacterium
AAGACCCAGTCGCGGCTACCGAATCTACGGCTCGCCGACTGATCTGGAGCATGACCCGCGTGCCCGTGGGTGCTGACCGAAATGTACACGTCACCTGGATGCCCGAAGTGATTCTGATTGACCGAAGTCCCAGCGGGATCGGTCGTGAACAGCGCCCTGGACCGCGACCGGGAATCACGGCCGCTTGCCGAGATGTCCATCGTCGGAAGCGAGATCGCGAGAATCAATGCGGCGAGCCAGGTACGACGAATCGGCTGGGTCATGCGCAACTCCTAGTGGAACGTGTCTGGAACGTGGCTCTACCCCTCTAACGACACCGTCCGCCTCGTTGAGCCGCCTGATCCGAAGTCTTCCTTGGTCGCCGCCAGGTAGGCGTCGTGGCCGTGTGCTGAGCAGGTCCGTCGACCGCCTGCCGAGCTCACCTCGATCGATCCTGGCCGGGTGGGGGCTGGCAGGCGGAAGACGCTGACGGAGACCTGCTCGAGCTGCGCGTGGCTACGCCGTCGCTGGAAAACGGCCCAGAGGTGTTCCTGCGCGGGTTCGAGCAGGGCGCGTATCTGCTGGCCGTCATGGCAGCGGACGGCGTCCATCTGACGGAGAACCAGTTCTGGTGCCCGTACTCGTGTCTGTGCCTGAATCAGTTTCTGAAAACTGAGTGGGACACAGAGCTCCTCTGGCCGATCGAAAGCGTCGCCCGTGAGCGAGGCGCTGTCGCTACCCTGGACGATCTCGGGTCTTGCTCACTCGCAGGCGATGGCCTGGGTATCGGTGATGGCAGGTGCGCGATTGCCCAGGGCATTGGTGTAGGCGACGAGCTGGCCCGTTTGGATGTCTGTGACCTCGAGCGCGTACTCGACGTCAGTGGTCGCAGCCGCGAACACCCAGTAGTGTCCGTTGAGGGCGCAGCCGTCGATGACCTTGACCAGCATCTCCCAGTTGTCCTGGTTGAAGAACCAGAACATTCCCGAGTCGGTAGAGCGAAAGGGGACGGCCTGGCCTCGTCCTTGCCGTCCAGTGAAGTCTCGGAAAGAGACCTGGGTGCGAAATCGAGCGCCGGTGAGACAGACCTCGTGCTCTGTGTCTTCGCAGGCACCGGCCGCAAGCCCTCCGAGAGTCGCCTTCCGCGTCGTCGTCGGCGACGTTTCGGAGCCCAGCGGGACGGCCAGCTGCGTCTGGACCGGCTCTGACTCGGAGCAGGTCGCGAAGGCAGTCGTATCCGTCAGGGCCGCGGCGGCGTTTCCCAGCGGATTGACGTAGCTCATCGTCGCCCCTGACTGAGTATCAGTGACGCGCAACGTGTACTCGACGTTGGTGGTGGCGGCCGAGAACACCCAGTAGTGGCCGTTGAGCGCACAACCGTCGAGGACCTTGACGAGCATCTCCCAGTTGTCGGCGCCGAAGAACCAGAACAGTCCTGAATCGTCGGCGGGTGTGTCGGGCACGACCTGAGCCACTCCTGTGAGTCCTTCGAAGTCGCGATAGTCCACGTCGACGCGGAAGCGTCCGCGGTTGAGGCAGAGGTTGCCGCCAGTCGGCGTGCAGACCTCTGACTCTCTCGGGAGCACCGAGACGGGCCGGGTGGTGGTGTCCGTTCCGGTGCCATTGGCCACTTCGAGAGCCACTTGATAAGTGCCGGGCTCGGTGTACCTGTGAAGTGGGCTCTGCTCGTTGGAAGAGGTGCCGTCTCCGAAGGTCCAGGACCATCTGCTCGGCTGACCTTGGGATGTATCGACGAACTGCAAGACCTCGCCAGCGACCAGCCGCTCCGGCGTGGTGACGAAGGCGGCCTGCGGGAGGACCCCTGTTTGGCAGCTCGGTACGGTGCCTCCGACCGCGCCAATGAGTCTCGCGAGCTCTGCCTGCATGGCCTGCGATCCGGGCCACGGGGAGGCGGGAGCAGGAGAGTTGGGGCACAGAGTCGAATACATCTC
>JANQPS010000187.1 GCA_028285365.1 Thermoanaerobaculia bacterium
GCCACCGATGCCTCGGGCGTCAGCCGTCGTGACTTTCGCTACGGTCCCCTCAGTCCCCCATCATGAGGTCGCCAAGGCCGCCGAGCACAGATCCCTCGCCGGTTCGCTTGCCTCCGGTCTGCGGCGCCGCGGCGTAGACCCGGCTCGCAAGACGCGAAAACGGCAAGGACTGAATCCAAACCGAGCCAGGCCCGCGGAGACTCGCAAAGAACAGCCCTTCACCTCCGAACAGGGCCGTCTTGATGCCGGGCACCATCTGGATGTCGTAGTCGACACTCGCCTCGAATGCCACCAGGCAGCCCGTGTCGATTCGCAGGGTCTCGCCTGGATCCAGTCGCCGCTCCATGATCGTGCCTCCGGCGTGAACGAAAGCAAGACCATCTCCTTCGAGCTTCTGAAGGATGAAACCTTCTCCGCCGAAGAAGCCCGCTCCCAGCTTACGCTGCAGCGCAATTCCGACAGACACCCCTTTGGCAGCACAAAGGAAGGCGTCCTTCTGGCAGAGCAGCGAGCCGTTGTGTGCCGTCAGGTCGACGGGGATGATCCGCCCGGGGTAGGGAGACGCAAAAGCCGCCTTTTGCCTGGTCGAGCCACTGTTGCCGAAGATGGTCATGAAGAGTGACTCACCCGTGAGAACGCGCTTTCCGGCCGACAGTAGCTTGCCCATGAAACCACCGTCTTCGGACTTTGCGGAGCCGTCTCCGAAGATCGTGTTCATCTCGATGCCCGGGTCCATGTACATGAAGGACCCGGCCTCAGCGATACAGGCCTCGCTCGGATCGAGAGTGATCTCGACGAACTGCATCTCTTCTCCGAAGATCTGATAGTCGATCTCATCCGCTACCTGGCCGGGAGGGGCCGGGGTGGCTCCCGGTCCAGGCGGAGGGGTGACAAACAGTGCGGCGAAAGACGGGTCCGTGTGAATCGGTGCCCAGTTGTCCATGCCTTCCGAGAAAATGTGAGCGCTGTCGTCGATCTCCCCGCGCTGCACCTTGCCCACGACCTCTGATGTCGGCCAGGGTCCTTGCTGCTGGCCGTTGATAGCGACATACCATTGCTTGTCAGCGTTCATCTTGCTGTACCTCGTGCGTCAGGTTCTTTCGGCTGTGTGGACGAAGGATCAGGTATCGGAGAGGGACTGATGAGTCTGATGGCGACACCTCGCCTTGCCCTCTCTACTCTCCCCGTTCTCCCCCGGTTTCAACGAACTCTACGAGATCCTCGAGTGCTTTTGCCGGCATTCATGGGCCTTTGTCGCCAAGACCCTCAGAGCAATCGAATCTCGAAGAGCGCTGGCCAGTACTTTCCGGTCACGAGGAACGTGTCGCGCTCGGCCACGTAGGCGATTCCGTTGAGGACCTCAGCTCTGAGACGTTCCTCGTCGGTGAGCAGGCCGGTGAGATCTATCGACTCGATGACCTCCCCGGACTCAGGATCGATACCGACGATCTCGTCGGTCATGTAGACGTTCGCGTAGAGCACGCCGTCGACGAGCTCGAGCTCGTTGAGCCCATCCTGTGGAAGCCCGTTGCGGTTGACGCGAAGCAGTCGCCGCTCTTCGAACGTCTGCGGGTCGCGGAAGCTCAGGAACGGCGTTCCGTTGCTCAAGATGAGTACATCCTCGCCGCCGGTGAGTCCCCAACCCTCACCCGGATAGCTGAACTCACTGACACGCGTGAGCGATTCGATGTCGTACACGTAGGCCGCACCCTGTTTCCACGTCAACTGAATCAGCGTCTCCCCGACCCTCGCCAGGCCCTCGCCGAAGATGTCGTCAGGCAGATCGATGCTCTTGATCACGGAACCGGATACGAGATCGAACTTCGACAGACCAGAGCCACCGTACGTGCCGCGGCTCTCGTAAACCAGGCCCTGCCACCAAAGCAGGCCCTGGGTGTAAGCGGTCGGATCATGAGGGTACCTGGCCACGATCTCGAACTGCCTCTCCACGACGGGTGTCGACGACGAGGTCTCGCCGGCAGCTGAGGCCACAGTGCCTGATGATGCGCCTGGCGATGGCGTACAGGAAAGCGTAGAGGAGAGTGCCATGAAGATGGCGAGGCAGAACGTGCTCGCTCCAAGAGCTTGCAGCGTAGCTCGCCAAGTCGCGCGGCGCGCACCCCTCCACACGCGTTCGATCGTCTGTCGCGACCGTAGCCCGAAGACTTCGTTGCCCGACGTCATGCGTCGAAGACGCCGAGTTCTCGGTCGCAAGGTGGCAAACGGCAACACGAGGAGCGACCGTTGCCGAGAACCGTTCGGCGACTCCTACCTTGTGACAGACGATGTGATGAGACGTTCATGCGCTGGATCGCGGACCTCGTCGGGACTTGGACAGGTGCCGACCCGCCCGTCTGGTCGGGCGCGCGACGGCTGGAACAGAATCACCAGGACCCGAGGCGCGGCGCTAGCCTAGCGTAGCCAGCATGTGGGTCGTGTTCCCAGGCAGACCGGCTTCGGAACAAGACGAGCCCGGTTGATCGACGAGGAGCGCTCCCGTAGATTCGAACACCTATCTAACCGTCAACAATCCGCTCGGCCTTGATCGGCCCAGCGGCAACCGGCTCGAACTGAAGCAGAACTCGTGACTGCGAGTGCCACGAGCTCGAGCCAGGCTCAACACCATGCTCCATCGGCCAACTCCAAGCACCCTCTCCCTCAACTCGGCCCTTCTGCGCGTGCCAACGGTCCTCGCCTGCGCGCTTCTGCTCTTTGGCATTCCTTGCTTTGCCCAGGTGGTGCCTCAAACAGCTCAGGAGGAAGGTGACTCGGGTGGCGCGGCCTCCGAGACCGAGCCGGTTCCCGTTCCATCGCAGCGAGCCAACGCTCGCGCCACCATGAGCTCATTCCTGAGCGACTTTACCGACGACAACGATCTCAGCGAGGCCGTTGCCTGCCTGGACCTTTCGGAGTCCGGACTGACAACGAACCTGAGAGCCACGCGAGGGCGCGAGCTCGCAATTCAGCTCAAGGGTGTGATTGATCGGATTCGATTCGTAGATCTCGAGGAGATCAGCGACGACCCGAGTGGCCAACCGTTCACGTTCGCTACGGTGAGCGGCACCGCCATTCGGATAGCACCCACCGCGTCCGGGGAGTGGCTATTCACGGCCGCGACCGTAGCCGCCATCCCGTCGCTGTTCGACGAGCTCAGTGAGCAAGAAGTGGTAGAGGGTGTTCTCGAAGCGCCGCCCACTGCTGCCCTCTGGCTCCGATCCCGCATGCCCGAAAGCCTTCGCCGCGGAGGCTTCATTCTGGAGACTTGGCAGTGGCTGGGGCTCGGCATCCTCATCATTCTCGGCCTGATCGTCGATCGCATCGTGACCTACGTTCTCGAGTCCTGGATCGGGCCACGGGTGGAGCGGGCCGTAGGTGGAAGCGTCGCTTCGCTGGGTCGGGGTCTGCGTCCGTTCGGATTGCTCGCCATGTCGTTCTTCTGGTCCGTCGGAATCCTGTGGCTAGGGCTACCGGACGGGCCTCTCGTGGTCCTGCACATCGCCATCGAGTTCCTGGCGATCAGCGCGCTGATCTGGGCTGCTTTTCGCGCGGTCGATGTGATCGGAGACGTCTTCGAACAGCGTGCCAGTCGCACCGAGAACAAGCTCGACGATCTGCTCGTGCCCATGGTCAAGCGCTCGGTCAAGATCCTGATCGTTGCTTTTGGCCTCGTCTTCCTTGCCGACAACCTCGACGTCAGCATCACGAGTTTGCTGGCCGGCGTCGGTCTTGGTGGTATCGCGTTTGCCCTGGCTGCTCAGGACGTGGTCAAGAACCTCTTCGGGGCGCTGACCATCTTGCTCGACCGGCCCTTCGACGTGGGCGACTGGATCGTGATCGGTTCGACCGAAGGCGTGGTCGAGCAGGTCAACTTTCGGAGCACTCGGATCCGGACTTTCTACAACTCGATGATTACCCTGCCCAACGCCAACCTCATCAGCGCTGCGGTCGACAACTACGGCCGGCGGGAGTACAGGCGCTGGTCGACGCGTCTGTCAATCGCGTACGAAACTCCACCGGAGAAGATCGAAGCCTTCTGCGAGGGAATCCGTGAGCTCATCAGACTGCGCGACGACACTCGCAAGGACGGTTTCTACGTCTATCTCAATTCCTTCGGCGACAGCGCTCTCGAGATCATGCTCTACATGTTCTTCGACGTGCCTGACTGGGATGCGGAGCTCGCTGGGCGCCATGGGTTCGCAGCCGACATCATCCGATTGGCAGATCGCCTGGAAGTCGAGTTCGCCTACCCCACTCGTCGACTGCTCGTCGAGAGCGGTTCACCGCTCGAGGCACCACTCGAGACTGCGGGCTCACGGACCCAGTCGTCGAAGGACCTGGGCGAAGAGGGACGACGGATCGCTCGAAGCCTGCTGGCACCCGCTGACGACTGAGGCTGACGCCGACCTCCTGGCTCATCGTCTGGGCTACTCGTCCGACTCGCCGTCCTCGGCCTCTTCTTCCTCTTCTCTAGGCGGCCAGTAGGCGGGTTCGCTCTCCATCGCGTCTCCGGCGGGGCCGATGAATCGAGCGACAGCGACCGCTTCGTCGAGCCCACGCGGCGCTGCGACCGAGATATCCCCGGTCGCCAGCTCGATGCCGGTCGGCAGAAACGGAAAGAACAGCCGCAATCGATCGGCGCGACGGACTCGCGCCATCCCGTTGAGATCTTCTTCGGTGTTGTCGAGCTCCATTCGCACGAAGTCGCCCATCTCGACCGTGCCGATCGAGCCGCCGGGCACGTGAAGCTCGAGATAGTTGAAGCGGCGCTGAGCGACGGCTGTGGCGTCACCCTCGTTTTTCAGAGTCAGACGGAGCGTCCACCGGCGAGATCCTCCCGACACGCGCTCGATCCCCACGACGAGCCCAGGGTCAGATGGCTCGGCGCGAAGCATGTTCGCGAGCACATGCTCGACGACGCCCAGCACATTCTCTTGTGGAACCGGTCGAGCAAAGACCAACCCGATGTGGTTGGCCAATCCCATGTCTCGAACCCGGTTCATCAATGCCTGAACATGCTGGGGAGTCGGCCGACTCACGACCAGATGGGCACCGCTCTGAAACAGCCGATCGCCGTCTCTCAGCGGCTCGGCGAGCTCCATGTCGAAGACCTGTCGATAGAAACCCTCGAACTGAAACTCGCTTTGGGCTCGAACCGCATTCTCGACCAGGACTTGAGGTGCCAGTTGATCGAGTCTCACGCTCTCGTCCGACAAGCTTCGGGCGCTCCCCTCGAGGTATAGGAGCGACCTGAATGGCACACCAAGCTCATCGAGGAGACGTAGGCGCTCTTCGGTCTTCTCGAGCTCCCAGTAGGCCGGATCATCGAGACTCTCTCCGGGTTGGCCGTAGACCGGAACCACCAGGTAGTCGGCGCTCGATCTCAGTGACTCGGAGACGCCTCCGACGGCCGTCTCGAAGTCTGCAATCACCCCTAGGAGCAGACTCGGTCCGAGCTGCGACCTCAGCTCTCGCAGGCCCGGACACACCTCACACTCCTCACCGACAGCCGAGTATCCGACCAGAATCGAGGTCACGAGACTGCCACGATTCTGGTGGTCCAGCACCGCGCTACGAAGTCCCTCCGCAAGGCTCTGGATGTCGACTTCTTCCAGCTCCGTGTCAGCCAGAACCCCTTCGACGACGAGACTGATCGTCTGGCCGCGGCCCAGGGTCGGCACCTTGAGGGGCTTGACCCGCAGCCGGTCGCCAGACTCGAGCTCGAGACCAGGTACGAGAATCTCCGCAAATAGCTCGCTGTGGTCTGTGAGCCAGGCCGCGGTTTCGGCCTCGCTGCGGAGCATCACGACAGGTCCAGCAGGAACCTGGCGTGCCCCTTCGCCGCCTCCACAACCGAGGAGGAGCATCGTTGCCAGAACGGCGAAGATCGCAGTTCGGTCGGTCAGCCGAGTCGAGAGATGATTCGAGCGTGAGAAACACATTACGTATCGGGCGATTCCAGGAAAGAAGGATTCGAAGGTGCTGGCGGGTGCTCGAACGGCAGTCTGACAGTCATCTCGAACCCGCGAGGCCGATTCCGCGCTCGAATGCTACCTCCATGTTCGTCGATGATGCGCCGAGTGATCGCCAGTCCCAGCCCCGTCCCACCGGAGCTCGTCGAGAAGCTCGGTTCGAAAAGCCTCGGCATGTCGTCATCGTCGACACCGGGCCCATCGTCGGCCACTGCGATCGACACTCCCTCGCGATCGGTCGCAATGGTCACCTCCACAGTCCCCCCGGTCGGACTGCGAGAACAGGCGTAGACGGCGTTCTCGAGGAGATTCCTCAGGGCCCGCGCTATGAGGTGCCGATCGATCTGCACCGAGATCGTAGGCTGGCTAGAAGTGAGCCGCAGCTCGACGCCCGGTGGTGGTGAGATCGAGTATCCGTGCAGGACCTCTCGTACGACGGCGACGATGTTCTCCGTTCGCATGCTCGCACTGGGAATCCTCGAATACGACGCAAACTCGCCAGCCGTTCTTCGCAATTCGACGACCTGTTCGAGGATGTTGTCGATGCAGCGATCGAAAACCAGATCGAGATCTTCCGGCGCCTCGGAACGCACGCGCTTGAGGTGTTCAGCTGAGAGCCGAATCGGGGTCAGCGGATTCTTGATCTCGTGCGCAATCATCCGTGCCATCTCTGCCCACGCCTCGAGTCGCTGCGAACGCAACACTTCGGTGACGTCCTCGACGACGAGGAGAGCGGCGGGATCGCCGTCTCCAGCCACCGGTGCCCACAGCACGGACCACTCACGCTCGACCTCCGACACCACGGGCTGCTGCCTTGCCTCAGGCGCGGAATCTGCCGAGGCACCTTCGGCATCCGTCGACGACCGGAGCGGCGTTCTCAAGGTTCCCTGGGCCAGGACGGGGCTATCGAGGAGTTCGCCGACTCCTTCGAGGGGTGCCCGGTCGAAGAGCTCGCGGACCGGTTGACCCACCGTACCGCCAAGCAGCTCGCGGGCGTGCTCGTTGAGCAGTTGGATCCGGCCGTCACGACCTACCGAAACCACGGCGGACGTGATGTGGGTGAGCACACCGTCCACCAGTTGCTTCTCTTGAAGGAGTTGCTCGCGACCGTCGGCGATGCGCGCAGCCATATCGTCCATGGCTTCGACCAAGGTCCGGAGCTCCGGCGTCTTCGACTGAATCCCAAGGGTCCGTGCGCCGGCTGCGATCCGCTCGGTACCTCTGGCGATGTTCGTCAGCGGCATGGTGAGAGTCTGAGCGAGCCGGGTGCCCGCCAGCGCCAGCGCGAGAAGCAGGAAGACCGTCACCACCAATGCCTGTTGAGCCAACTCACGCGTCTCGCGAGCCGCCTCCTCTTGCTGCGCCAGCAGGGACACCGACAAGAAGAGCCCCGTGCTCCCCGTAGAAATGCCTGGCAACTCGAAAGCCTTGTAGAGCTCCAGGTAGCTGATTCCGTCGGCACCGCTCTTGACGCGCGGAACGATCCGCTCGCCCGCCAGCTCGATACTCGCGAAGACGTCTCCTGGGATTCGTGGAGTCAGCAGACCGGTCGTAAAGAGCTCGGGTCGACTCGTGGCTTCCACTTCGCCTCGCCAGTAGATGTTGACTTCGTGACGGATGACCTGGGGCAGCCATCCCACGACAGCTTCATCCAGATAAGACGAAATCGAAAAGCCTGGTTCCAAGGTCGGCAGGTAGTCCGACAACAACCTCTCGGCTGACAGCAGGGCCGACTCTCCCTCTGAGCGCTGTTCACTGAGGAGTCGTTCCGAGAAGCTTTGAAACAGAAAACCGTTGAGGAGTCCGGTGGGTAGAAGAACGAGCAGGCCAAAAACTGCGACAAGACGGCGCGAGTAGCGCCTCATCTCGGTGCCGAACCCCCGACGGACCTCTCGCCTCAGAGCTGCGACGAGAGCGCTGAGCAGCAAGGTCGCAGCCAGGCCCAGAAGCGTGGAGACAGCTGGCAAGCCGACTTCCAGAGCGCCTTGCGCCCACCCGAGGCGCGGAAGGAAGACGATCACCTGCG
>JANQPS010000250.1 GCA_028285365.1 Thermoanaerobaculia bacterium
CCAACGAGCGAGTGGAGCTCGACCTGTATGGCTATCTCGGCTACCCCGACGAGATGGCGTCGTTCTACGAGGTGGAGGCTGGCCGTTGGCGTGGATGGACCCGAGCCCAGCGAGGCATCATCACGGCGTTCTTGATCGAGAACACGCCGCCCAACATCGTCGAGAACCTCGGTGAGACAGGAACCAGGCGCGAGGTGGCGGCGGAGTCGACCGAGGCGGTCTACACCCAGGTCCGACGTGGCCAGATCATCGCCCGGCGAGGTGATGAGCTCACAGCATCACACGTTCGAGTCATCGAAGAGTTGATGGGGGCGCGCACGAGAGGAGATCAGATCGTGCCGCTGCTCGGCAACCTCCTCTTGTTGCTACTCGTGGTCCTGGCCTTGCAGCAGGGTCTGCGACGAACGAGTCTCGTCAGACAGGTAGGGCCGGGGCTCTTCGGCGGGGCCATCTTCTTGTTGCTTGGTGCGCTGGTGCTCGCCTCACTCGGTGAAGTCGTTGCGGAAGCGCTGGCAGCGTCGTTCGATGAGAGCCCCTTCGACTCGGTCGTGAGTTATCGCTACGCCATTCCGCACGCCTCTCTGGCTTTGATCGTGTCGCTCTTCTACGGTCGCGGAGCTGCTCTTCTTCTGGTGATCATGCAAGCCGTCGTGGCTGGCCGGCTCATGGGCGACGACCAGATGGGCACGACGCTGTTCGTGTTGTCCAGCTCGTTGGCAGCCATCTACGCGATCGACCGACTGAGGCAGCGATCGACGGTGACTCGCGCGGGACTAGTCGTCGGGGCGGCCAACATGGCCACCGCGTTCATGCTCGCCACCGCCAGTCAATCGGCAGAACCCCGCCCGGTTGCTGAAGTCGGATACGACCTCTTGTGTGCGGTCATCGGCGGCGTCCTCGTGGCAGCGGCGACGAGTTTTGTGGTGCCGATCCTCGAGTCCGTACTGTCGGTCACGACGGACATCAAGCTGCTCGAGCTCTCCGACACCAATCTGCCGGTTCTCCAGCGACTGGCGTTCGAGGCCCCGGGTACCTTTCAGCACTCGTTGATGGTCGCCAATCTGGCGAAGGCGGGCTGTGAAGCCATCGGCGCTCGAGCGGTGCTGGCTTACACCGGTGCGCTCTACCACGACATCGGCAAGATCTTGCGCCCGATGTACTTCATCGAGAACCAGCGCGGCGACAATCCGCACGACAAGCTGGCGCCATCGATGAGCGCTCTGATCGTGACCAATCACGTCAAGGACGGTGCTCAACTGGCTCGCGAGCACGGACTTCCTCGCCCGATCGTCGACGCGATCGAGCAGCACCACGGAACGAGGCGACTGTCGTTTTTCTACGCACGAGCCAAAGAGCTCAGTGGCGAGAACGGTGTGGACGAGCACGCCTTCTGTTATCCGGGCCCCAAGCCTCAGGACAAAGAGATGGGAGTCCTCATGCTCGCCGACGGTGTTGAGGCGGCGAGCCGTTCGCTCGACGTTCCGTCGACGCAGGCCATCCGCGGAGTCATCCAGAGACTGGTCGATGACTGCGTCAAAGAGGGTGAGCTCGACGAGACCGATCTGACCTTGGCGGACCTGCGCAAGGTCTCCGAGGCCTTCGAGCGCATCCTCGAGACGATCTACCACAAGCGCATCGAGTACCCGGGGTACGACTTCAACAAGCGGGAGACGGCCCTGCGCGTCGTCGAGGGTTCCCGTGGCTGAAGAAATCTCTGGAGAGCACGACGCGGAAGGGGTCGCTGGCCATCGAGGTGCCGACGATCTCGTGGGAGAGGTGGTCCACTTCTCGAACGTCACCGCCTTCCCACAGCTGGCCGCGGCCGGCTTGTTGGACTGGCTGGAAACCGTTGTCGGCCGCGAGTGCCCTGGTGTGGACTCGCTAGCGGTCAGGTTCGTGGACGATGCCGAGATCGCTCAGTTGAACGAGCGCTACCGCAACAAGCCGAGACCAACGGACGTTCTGTCGTTCCCGGGGGAGATGACCGTCGAGGGGCGCCACCTCGGCGATGTCGTGATCAGTGTCCCTACCGCAGAGCGCCAGGCAGACGAGGCCGATCTGACCCTCGAAGGCGAGCTCAAGAGGCTCCTGCTTCATGGCGTACTGCACTGCATGGGATTCGACCACGAGACGGACGGCGGCCAGATGGAAGCCGAGGAAACGAGACTCCGAGCGCTCTATCTTGAGGTTGAGTTGGCCGAGGAGAGCATGACGGAGACGGCGGACACCACCGGTCGGGATACGGCAGAAGACGCAAGCCCGTCCGATGACGCATCTTCGACGGATGCAGGGACCAGCGCCGGCCTGCGATCTGGCCGGGTGGCGTTTCTCGGACGCCCGAACGCTGGCAAATCGACTCTGATGAACCGTCTGCTGGGCGAAAAGCTGGCCATCGTTTCGGACAAACCTCAGACGACCAGGCAACAGATCGTGGGGATCTTCTCCGAGAAGCAGGGGCAGATGGTCATTCTGGACACTCCGGGCTTTCACAAACCCAAACACCGCATGAATCGCCGAATGCTCAAGGCGGCGAACGACTCACTCTCCGAGGCTGACGTGATCGTGCTGGTCGTGGACGCGAGCGTGGCCCAGGGCAGCGGCGACGACTTCATGCTCCAGCTCGTGGCCAAGACCGATCGCCCGCGTGTTGCCGTGCTCAACAAAGTCGACGCGATGCGCAAGCCTCGGCTGTTGCCGCTGATCGAGCGCTACGCGAAGACAAGTCTCTTCGAAGACATCGTACCGATCAGCGCTCTCACCGGTGACGGCGCAGACCTGGTGCTCGAAGCCTTGTGGCCTCTCCTTCCCGAGGGCGAACCCGCTTTTGATCCGGACCTGCTCACGGTCCACACGGAGAGGTTCTTGGTTGCCGAACGCATCCGCGAGAAGGTTCTCGAGCAGACTCGCGACGAGCTTCCGTTTGCGACGGCCGTGAGAGTCGAGGATTGGCACGAGGACGAACGATCAGGCCGCATCAACATCGCGGCGACGATTCTCGTCGAGCGGCCGGGCCAGAAGGCGATCCTGATCGGGCGGAGGGGATCGCGGATCAAGGAGATCGGGACCGCGGCTCGTCTCGATCTCGAGAGTTTTCTGGAGGCCCCGGTCTTCCTCGACCTTCGTGTCCAAGAGGAGCCCGGCTGGCGGGAAAGCCGAGAGCATCTCCTGAATCTGGAGCGGTTTCACACGGTCCAGGAGTAGCTTCAGGCTCTCGACGGCCGGACTGGCTGCTATACCATCAGCCGGCTATGCAGAGGCCGGATGCAGCAGCGCTCGGTAGACGAGCGGATCGTCTCGGGTCGACCGTCAGGCGTCTCGTCAGGAGGGGTGCGCGCCGAAACATCTCTCGTCTTCTGGGCAAGATCCGCCCGGAAGACGTTGCGATGATTCTCGAAGGGCTGACTCCGGCAGAGCAGCTCGAGGTTTTTGGTATCGCGATCGACGACTATCGATCGGTAGCCGGCGAGGTCCTGGTGGGAATGGAACCGTCCCGGCTCCATCAGCTCCTCGGTCTGCTGGAGCCCGAACGGATCAGTGCAGTGCTCGAGGAGATGCCTGTCGACGATGCCGTTCACGTCGTCGAGCATCTGCCAGAAGAGTTGAGGGAGAGCGTTCTCGCGAGCCGCGGCCTCGCGGGCGCGACGGATCTCCAGAATCAGCTGACCTACGCGGACGACTCTGCCGGCCGCTTGATGACGACCGAGTATCTCGCCTTCGAGGAGACCACGCCGGCCGGGGAGGCGATAGCCCGGATCCAGGAAATGAGTCAGGTGGAGATGTTCTTCTACCTGTACGTCGTCAATTCGGAGGACGAGCTGGTCGGTGTCGTTTCCTTGCGTCGGCTCCTCCTGACTCCCCCCGGAAAGAGCCTGCGCGAGATCATGGACCCGAGCGTCCTGGCGGTGACCACGGAGACCGACCAGGAGGAGGTGGCTCAGCTCTCGACGCGCTACAACCTGCTCGCTGTTCCGGTCACGGACGAGGTCGGCAAGCTCGTGGGAGTCGTAACGATCGACGACGTCATCGATGTCGTTCAAGAAGAGGCCGAGGAAGACTTCTTTCGGATGGTCGGGAGCTCGGAGGACGAGCTGCTCTACCGCGAGCGTTCCTGGAAGGTCGCTCGGATCCGACTCCCTTGGCTGCTGATCAACCTCGGCGGCCTCTTCCTGACGGGGCTACTCTTCAAGTGGTTCGACTCGACGCTACAAGAGGCGCTGTTCCTGGTCTTTTTTGCTCCCGTGATCATGGGCATGGGAGGCAACATCGGCGCCCAGACCTCCACGATTGCCGTGCGCAGTCTGGCCACGGGGCGGCTTACGAGTGGTCAGGGGCGAGTCAAGGCCTTCTTGGGACAACAGGCCCGAGTCGGTCTGTTGATCGGGATGACTGTGGCCCCGATCGCGGCGCTCGGGGCTCTGCTCATGGAACGGAGTCCAATGCTCGGCGTGGTAGTGGCCTTGTCCCTGTTCGTGGCGATCACCCTCGCGACTCTCAACGGGTCGGTCGTTCCTCTGGTCTTCGAGCGCCTCGGCATCGACCCGGCGGTGGCAGCCGGGCCGATGGTCACGACGACCAGCGACATGATCGGGATCGCGGTCTACTTCGGTTTCGCGGCGCTCATGATCGATCTGCTCGTCTAGCAAACCAGGTTGGGGAGTACCAAGGCTCTGCGACTTTCTCGCTTGGATTCGAGAACCACCTTCAGTCTTGTGAGGCTGAATGAGGGCCGCCGGCGTCGTCGTCGCCCAGGCTCTCGACGCGCGCGGGCTCTAGCGGGGGCGTCTCGATGAGGCTCGTGAGCTCAGATGCGATCCTGTTGGACATCCGGACCCTGGCCGATCACGATCAGGTCGTCTCGATGATCACGCCGGAACATGGTCGCAAGAGTGGTGTGGCGCGAGGGTCGAAGCGGAAGTTCAGTCGCTACGCCGGGCAACTCCAGCCGCTCGCCCGGCTGCAGGTCACCTGGTTCGAGCGTGACGGCCGCGAGCTGGTGAGGCTTCGTGACGTCAATCTGGTGCAGTCCGCCGAATACCTGCGCTCGAGTCTGGAGGACATCCTGCTGGGGGCATACCTTGCCGAGCACGCTCAGAAGCTGACGGAAGAGGCTGACGATGATCATCTCTTCTATCGGCTCTTGGATCGTTGTCTTGACGCTCTCCGAGACGGCGGTGACCGGTCCGTGATTGCTCGGTACTACGAAGCGTGGTCCCTGCGCCTGACCGGGATCTTCCCGGCTCCCGTCGAGTGCCCGAGTTGCGGCGGGCGACTCTTGGACCGGGTTGCACTGTTGCCTCGAGACGAGGTCTACCTGACGTGTTCTGATTGTCATTCTCCGCAGGCCGGGGACGAGCGAGTCTCGCGCGAGGTCTTGGCGTTCTTGATTGCCATCAGCAACCGGTCGCCGGCGGCGATGACCGAGCTCGACATCGGTGAGACGTGTCTGGCCTCGGTCGAGGAACTGTGCCGACTCGTGAGACGCCGGTTCCTCGGCTTCGAGCTGAAGAGCTACATGGTGATGCGCGAGACTCTCGAGACCGTGAATGCCTCGAGCCGCGAGGCCGGTCATCCTGTGACCGATGCCGGTTGAGATGACCACGAGGGTGGGGTGATCGGGTGCCTCCTGCGAGCTTTCAAGATCTGATTCTCCGCGCCGCGAACTTCTGGACCGAGCAGGGTTGTATCTGGTTGCCTCCGCTCAACACTTCGGTCGCACGCGTGACGATGGCACCGGAGATCTTCCTGCGTCTCTGGGGAGATGACCTCATGAAGGTCTGCCACGTGACGACGATCAGCCGCCCCAGGGACTCGCGCGGCGGTGCGAGTCGGCTGCGACGCGGCCAGCACGTGCAGTTTGCGGCCGTACTCAGACCTGTCCCCAACGACCTCCTCGAGCTGTTCTCGAGGAG
>JANQPS010000291.1 GCA_028285365.1 Thermoanaerobaculia bacterium
TCCACTTGTCGATGTCTTTGGCCGAGCGGTCGGCAGGCAGTCCAGGGTGGATGATGCCTGCCGTGCAGCGCTCGGCAGCCTTGACCAGGTCCTGGTACGGGCCCGCGTTCGGATCTTTGATGTAGGCCTTGCGCTTGTCGTTGTAGGCAAACATCTTGGAGTTGAGATTGATGCACTCGTCACAGGTGGTACACAGGTCGGTGTCGATCCAGGGCGCCATGTGCGCTGGACCGTCTTCGGCCATTACTTCCTGCTCCACTTCCGCTACTTCCGGCGCCCCTGGGATGGGAGCCACCGAAGCTGTCGCCGCCTCGACCGGAGCGGACGAAAGCAGGTCCGCGACCTCGCCCTCTCCCGCAGCGATCCGCACAAGATTGCGGGTGATGGTCGAGATCACCTCACCGCGAACTCGCGCCTCGACCTCCGGCAGCGAGACTTCCTCCTGGTCGAGACCCGCGAGCGAACGCAGCATGGTCCAAAAGTGCTGCCGATCCTCGCAAGAGGCCACCATGGTCTGGTCGACCAGCAGTCGACTGAGGCGCTGCTCGTGGTCGACCGTCCAGATGAAGGGGAAACACCCTTCGCGGTTGTCCTCATCGAGCTCGAGAAACTCGTGCAGCGGCACCATCTGCTCGTTCCAGGTGTCCGGCGGCGCCTTGCGAAAGTGCTTGCGAAAGCGCACCTCGGTCATCGCGAAGTCGGCGAAGGTCATGGGCAGCTCCATCTCCTTCTCGAGGCCAGACTCGCGGTAGATCAGGCGGTAGGTCGGCCAGTCCTGGTCGATGGCGGGGTTTCCCTGTAGATCGAAGCACTCGCGCGGCGTCTGGCCGCGATCGGGGTCGTAGCGAAACAGCGGGTAGGCCCGCGACTCCACAGCCAGCTTGGCCTGATGGGTGCTCATGTCGTCACCGATGCCGTGCTCGGGCTGGCAGGCGGTGTAGAGGTTGAACAGCGCCGGACGACGGGCGCGCAGACCCTGAATGAAGCCTTCGATCATGTGCGACGGGTTGGCGGCCGTGGCCTGCATCACGTAGGTGGTGCGGTGCGCCATGCCGATCAGGCCAATCTCCTTGCGTGGCTCCTGTTTGCCCGAGCTGACGCGGCCGAACTGCGCCATGTCCGAGATCTGTCCGAGAAAGCCAGACGTGCAGGCCTGGCCCCCGGTGTTGGAGTAGACCTGGGTGTCCACCACCACGATCTTGATCGGCTTGCCCGACATCATGGCGCGCGAAAGGTTCTGGAAGCCGATGTCATACATCGCGCCGTCACCCCCCAGTGCCACCACCGGCGGGCACAGCTCCCACTCCTCGTCGGTGAAGTCGTGCCAGGTGAAGTAGGCCAGCTGCTCGTCGTGCACCGCCGACCTGTAGCGCCCCTCGATCTCGAGCTCTGCCAGCCGGATCGCCTTGAAGCCTTCGGCCATCTTGGCCATGTGGCCCTCGAAGAGGCCGAGCGCCATCGACGTCGAGTCCTGAAACAGGTGGTTGGTCCACGGGAAGGGATAGGGATTGAAGGGATAGGTACTACCCCACACCGAGGTGCAGCCCGTGGCGTTGACCATGCCCATGGCGGTGCGGCCTTTGCCGGTCGAGCCCTTCTCGTAGCGCCACAGCAGGTTCTTGAGCTTGGCCACCAGCCCCGTCGAGCGCCGCAACCAGTCCTGGTCGATGGGCTGGGCTCCGTCGTGACCAGCGACGTGGTCGGCCAGATCCGCCAGGGTCAGGTCTTCGTTCTGGTGCGCCTCGGTGAAACCGGCGATGTCGCCGGCATCCGAAACGTCGAGGTCTTTCACCAGCTTCAGGCGCACGTGCTGCTCGAGGCGCGCGATCAGGTCGCGCAGGTACCCGACGTGCTTCTCGACCCGCGGCTGCATCAGAGCCTCGACCGTGGCCGTGAACAGATGGATCACCGTCTTCTCGCCGCAACCCAGGCAGGCACCGTCGCCACTGGTGAGAGTCAGGTAGTTGTTCTTGTCGAGCAGAATGGTCTCGAGCGCACCCACGGCCTCGTCGAGATCGTCGACTCGAATGTACTTGTCCTGGGTGCTCGGCAGGTCTAGCCAGAAGCCCCAGCGCTTGCGCAACTCGTCCACTGAATCGTCGGTCTGCGTGACCTTGCGCAGAGCGTCGTCGTCGCAGACCTGGACGCACTCCATACAGCCCTTGCAGGTGTAGGGGTTGACGGTGATGGAGAGCAGACCGCCGTCCCCTGCCGTGCGCTGTTCGGGCACCGTGAAGTAAGGGCGCGAAAGGGCGAACTGGAAGTCTCCCAACTCCTCGCGGAACCAGCCCAGCTCGCGTTCGAGATCGGCGCTCGAAACACCGCTGCCATTGCCCGACATCTCGTCGAAAGTGGCGGTGATGGCGCCGTCCATCATCGCGGCCACGGAGTCGGTTTCTTTGGCCTGCTGCACCAGCCCCCGCAGACGTCGCTCGATGACACGCGACGCTTTGGGCAGGTGCTCGACGTCGTGGCCACTGCGGCGCACCCGCTGGACCACCGTATCCATGACCTCGCCGATTTCGCTCACCAAACCGGGAATCGCGGTGTCCGGACAGACTGTGTAGCAGTCGCCGCAGGCGGTGCAGTTCTCGGGAATCCACTCCGGATGCTCGAAGCGGATGCCGGTCATGTCGCGAAACAGCGCCGACACCGCCGGCACGACTCCCAGCCCGATGAACGGGTCGGTCAGGTTGTCGCTACCCTCGCCGCGGACGTAGAAGTTGCCGGTCTGCTCCCAGAAGCGATGCACGTCGGTGATCGGAGCGTCACCCTGCGGCACTGACTCCAGCATCACCGGCAGGCGCGGCCCACTGCCGTTGGCCGCCAGAGTCACCACCGAGGCCAGCGACTCGTAGGGAACCGGCTGGAGCTCCATGAACCCGCGCTTGACCACCCGCAGGTTGTCGGCCACCACCCGCGCGCCTTTGCCGCCGAACTTCTTCTGCAGCTGGTCTTCGATGGCCTGCAGCAGCCGCTCCTCGTCGAGCCCCTGCTGCTCCATCACCTCGGACGCACGGAAGAAGGCTCCCTGAAAGGCGTTGCCTTGCATGCGCAGCTGCAGGTCGGGGTCGGAGGCCTCCGAGCGCGCGATGTCGAAGGCATCGAGGAAGTACAGGCGGATCTTCTTGTCCTCGATCACCTTGCGGAATCCTGCAGGGATCGACTGCCACACCGCCTCCGGCGTACCCAGATCACTCTGGATGACGAACACCCCGCCCTCCTTGAGGCCGGCGATGGCGTTGCTGTGATGGAAGACGTTGGGATCGGGCGAAAGCACGACGTCGACGTGGAAGTACTCGCAGTTCACCCGGATCGGCTCCGGCGCAGCCGACAGGTAGTACGTGGTGGGCTGACCCTTCTTTTCCGAGCCGTACTTCGGATTGGCCTTGATGTGGTAGCCGAGCAGGTCGAACAGGGTCATCGCAAGGTTCTTGCCGGTCGTGATGGCACCCCATCCACCGACCGAGTGGATGCGCACCGTGGTGCTGCCCTCGGGCATCAGGTCCGGGTTTTCACTGCCCTTGATGGCGAGTTCCCGAACATGGGCATAACTCTCTTCGATGGTCTGCTGGTAGACCTCCTGTTTGGGAGTCTTGGGCTGTCCCAGCAAGAAGTCGATCGACAGATAGAAGTGCTTCTTGTGCGCGCCGTCGGGGAGCATGTTCTCCACAGCGGCGATCAGACCCTCGGGCTGGAGGTCGCGGCTACCGAGTCCGAACGAGCCGGAGTAGAGCATCGGCGCGTCCCCGGACCCGTGATAGGTCGCGAGCTCCGGATAGGGCAGCGGCGACGAGGCTTCGTCTCGACGACGACCGAGCCGACGCAGGCCACCACCCTGCTGCTCCGTCCCTTCGGCCGCGAAGCCGTTCTCAACTGCCTTCGACACGGCCGTGCGCACCTCGCGCATCAGGGGCAAGTCGGCGGCCAGAGGCTGATCCAGACGCTCGAGCACCGCCACGCCTCGCCGGCCTCGCAGGACACGGCTGAGCAGGTCGCTCGGAAAGGGCCGAAACATGACGAGGTCCACCACGCCGACCTTGATCCTGCGTTCCTCGCGCAGGTAGTCGACTACCGCCTCCGCAGACGGCAAGACGCTGCCTTGCCCGAGAATCAGGTACTCGGCGTCGTCGGCCCTGTAGGACATGACTCGTTCGTAGCGACGCCCAGTGAGTGCGTAGAACTCCAGCATGGCCCGATCGGTGATCTCGGCAATGTGGTCGAAGAAGAACGGGCGCTGCGCCGCGACGCTCTGCATGTAGGCGTCCTGGTTCTGCACCACTCCCGACATCACCGGATTGTCGACGTCCCACAGCTCGGGGATGCGCCGCCGCTGCGGTCCGTAGAGGAGGCGCTGTGCCGGCGTCGGCGTGTCGATGATGTCGTCGGGGCGACCGAGGTACTCCTCGATGAGCGCCCGCTCCGGTACCTGCATCGACTCGATCAGATGGGTGGTCAGGAAACCGTCCTGGGCCACGATGCCCGGATTCAGCGCCAGCTCGGCGATGCGGTGGGCGATGATGTTGAAGTCGGCCGCCTGCTGCGCGTTCTTCGCAAAAAGCTGGAAGAAACCGGTGTCGTCGACGGCGTGGTAGTCGTCGTGGCCGGCGTGCACGTTGAGCGTCGCCTTGGTCATGGCCCGGGCACCGACGTTGAGTACGTAGGTGAGCCGCTTGCCGACTGCGGCGTAGAGCGACTCGTGCATGTAGGCAATGCCCTGGCCGGAGGAGAAGTTCGCCGAGCGCAGGCCGGTCATCGACAGACCCGCAGTGACGGCGGCTGCGGCGTGCTCACCCTCTGGCTCGATGAAGATCAGGGGACGGCCCGAGATGTTGAGATGGCCGCTCGCTGCCGCCTCCGCCCAGTACTCCCCCATCTGCGTCGACGGGGTGATGGGATAGGCGCCCGCCGCGTCGCTCGACTCACGCTCGCAGAGAATCACCGCGGTGTTGCCGTCGACCGCAGCGCGAGTACCGGGGTACTTGAAAGCCGAGGCGTGATCGTCGGTCTTCTTGGAGCTCTTCTTCAACATCTCTTCTCCGAACCTCGAGACGGTTTCCGCACACCCATCACGTTGGCGCGACTGGCGCGCTGCCTTGGCGAATCACCCTGTGCGCGGCCGCCCCCTTGATCACCGTGCCGTCCTTCTCCAGCCAGACGATGGCTCCGGTCGGGCAGCGGGCGATCGGATCGCGCGTCGCGTGGTCTCTGCTGTAGTCGATGCTGTAGTCGATGACCGGCAAGTTGTTCTCCATGGTGATCAGGCCGGGTGCGTCCATCGCGCAGCGGCCACAGGCGGTGCAGCCGACCTCGCAGTCGTCGAGGACCTCGTCACCCGCCTCCAGGGAGCGACACGCCACCCACAGGCGGTGACTCGCCGAGCGGATCGAGAACAGACCTTTGGGGCAGGCGTCGACACAGTCGCCGCAGGCCGTACAGAGCTCCTCGTCGACCACCG
>JANQPS010000299.1 GCA_028285365.1 Thermoanaerobaculia bacterium
GTCCTCCGACGCCCTGGAAGACCAAGCCGAAGAACACGAAAGCCACTGATTGTGCTAGGGTTATCCGCCCGGTCGGAGCCGTTTGGCGGCTCCGATGCGGGAGTCTCGGCACCTTGCCGAGACCGTTGTGCTCGTTGGTGTCTAGCCAAAACCGACCTCGGCCGACGAGGTTTGGCACAAGGAGAGCCGGTGTCCGAAACGCTCAAGCCATCAGAGGTTCGTCAGAGGCTCGGTGACCTGCTCGACAGGGTGGCTGATCGTCGTGACGACTTCGTCATCGAGCGGCGTGGCAAGCCGCTGGCAGCGTTGGTCCCGTTCGAGAAGTATCGTCGCCTCCAGAAGGCTGCCGAGCTCGAGTTCCTGCGCGGCTTCGACGAAGAAGCGCGACGGCTGACCCAGCTCCAGGCCAAGGAGCTAGCCAAGCGGGTTCGTCGCCGGGACTCCTGACCTCACCCGTTCGGCACTGAGCGTCGGCTTGGGGACTACCTGGGGACCATCTGGCGACTACCAGGCGACAAGGTGTGAAGAACCCGCGCATTGTCTGTGACGTCACGGTTTTTCTCGAGGCCGCGCTTTGTCCGGAGGCGCCCGCCGGCGAGTTGCTTCGCCGATTCGCTCGTGAGCGCCGGCTCGAACTGCTGGTCTCCCCTGAACTCGTCAGTCGCCTGGAGCGGTCCTTCCATGATCCAGAGGTTCTCAGTGGGCTGGGACAGTCGGAAGAAGAGGTCGATCGCTGGCTGGCCGCGCTGGGCGTCCTGACCGAGATGATCGAGGCGTCTCCCGGGCCGCTGTCCTCGAGCGAAGTCTCGTCGGCAGATCTGGAGCTCCTGGCCCTTGCACGTGCTGCTCCTGACGCGTACGTCGTCACGACCGACGAAGATCTGGCGGAGAGGCTGAAGGGTTTCGATCTCGAGCTCTATGCCCCGGGTGCCATCCTGGACTTTCTCGATGCCCGGGGATCCGTCGGGGTTCCGAGCTAGGGTCTGGTCGAGACGGGATCGCGGCTGTCATCATGGTGGCGGCAGCGTGCCAGCCGGAACTGTCACCGCCGAGGAAACCCTGCCCTTCGTCGAGCGTTCATAGCTAGAGGCATCTCGAGTGCCAGCGCACCGAGGCTCTTTTGACGACCTCGCGCAGCGAAGAACCATCGAGCCCGTCATGAAGCTCAGGACCCAACTGATCGTCGCCTTTTTCCTCCTGGCGATCCTGCCCCTGGCGGGGTTGGTGGCCTTGAGCTACTACTCGTCTGTGCGAACGCTGCGCAGCGCAGTACGCGAGGACGCGAATCGGCTGGCTGATCAGATCGAGCGCAACATGATCGACGCGCGGGCCGAGCTCACTCGGGGTTGGACGGGTGTGCAGCAGACCTTCTCTCCCGGTTTCGACGGTGATCAGGAAGTTCGCAAGGCAATCGAGACCGCCATGCAGCAGCTCGGCCCGCTGGCCGGGCTGGTCAGACGGTGGCAGCTGGAGCCGGATGCTCCGCCTCCTGACGAGCCGCCGCCGCACACCCCCGATACCGACGAAGTGGTGGTCGTACCGCGAGCCCCCAGGGTCTTCTATGTCGAGCCTGGTGAACCAGGCGAGAGCGACGAAACCAACGCCGGCGGCAGACGCCAGTTCGAGCTCAGGAGAGCACCACCTCCGGGTGAGCGGGAGCGGTTCCAACGCGACGTCAAGCGGCTGGAGAGGCAGGCCGAGCGCGTTCAGGCTCGACTCGAGCGTCAGATCGAGGAGGCTGAAGCCGAGGCTGCGGCCCACGAGGAGCGCGGCAACGATCGAGCTGCTGAGCAGACGGCCCGCCGCGCTGAGGAGTTGGCTGCCAACCTGGAGCGGATCGAAGAGCGGGGCTTCAGGCTCGATCTGCTGGGCAGAGAGATCGCCGAGCTGTTCGCTGGAGGGCGAGGAGCGGTGAAGGCCGACATCGACGTCGAGCAGTTCCTGCGTGGAGTCCTCGGGCGCACCCGTCGAGCGCAGGGCGAGGTTCCGTTTGCGGTCGATCCGGAGGGCCAGGTTTTTGCGATCAACGACCGGGATCGAGAGACCGTGATGGCGCTCGTCGGCGGAGACGGCGGCGCTCTCTATGAGGCTGGAGAGCGAGTCCAGGAGATCGGCAACTGGGTGATCGTCGCTCAGCCCGATCGGGATTCCGATCTGCATTTCGGTATCGCACGGCCCATCGACGAATCGCTGGCCGACATTCGAGCGAGTAGTGCCCGCAATCTGGGGCTCGGGCTCGGCTTGATCGGACTGGCGCTCCTCGGGATCCTGCCGCTGTCGTCGCGCCTGACGCGCGGCCTGACGGCGCTGACGGCTGAGGCGGATCGACTGGCGTCAGGCGATCTCGAAGCTCGGGTCCCGGTGCGAGGACGCGACGAACTGGCTCAGCTCGCGAGGTCGTTCAACCGCATGGCCGGAGAGCTCTCGTCGAATCAGGAGCAACTTCTGGAGCAGGAACGTCGAAGCCGTGAGCAGGAGTTCGATCGACGCCTGCTGGAAGCCGAGAACTCGCGAAGGGGCGACGAGCTCGAGCAGGCGCGCCGATTCCAGCTGAGCCTGCTGCCGACAGAGCTGCCACGTCTCGACGACCTCGAGGTCGCGGTGTCGATGAAGACCGCGACCGAGGTAGGAGGTGACTACTACGACTTTTGGCGCGATGGCGACGAGCTGACCGTGGTCATCGGGGATGCGACGGGTCACGGCGTGCGGGCCGGAACCATGGTCACGGCCATCAAGACCTTGTTTTCGGCCAGTCGTGCGCGAACTGGCCTGCGTGAGTTCCTCGTGGAGGCCAACTCGGCCATCCGCAGCATGAAGCTCAACCGAATGACCATGGCTCTGGCGCTCCTGCGCTACCGAGCAGGCGAGGTGGTGCTCTCGAGTGCGGGAATGCCGCCGCTGCTCATCTACCGCGCCCGGGAGAGGTTGGTGGAAGAGGTGGTCTGCCCCGCCTTGCCGTTGGGCGCAATGGACGATCCGGGCTATCGCGAGGTGAGTCTCGAGCTCCAGCCAGGTGACGTCGCGATGCTTCTCAGCGATGGCCTGGCCGAGCTCGACGACGGCCACGGCGGGCCTATTGGCTATGGCCCGGTGATGGAACGATTTGCCGAGCTCGGCGAACACTCGGCTTCCGAGATCGTGGGCTCGCTCGAAGGTTTCGTTCAAGCGCACGTCGAGGAGCGACCGGAAGACGACGTCACGTTTGTCGTGCTCGCTCGCACCGCCGAAGCGCAACCGTCCTGAGAGCGCGGGCGAGTCAGGTTCGTGGTGCCGCGGCGACTGTCTCCGCTAGCGCTCGAACAGTGGCTCGATCAACCTCGGAACGAGGAAGTACTCGAGCTCACACCTGCTGTTGCCGAGGTCGCTCCAGGGCGTGTTCACGGCGAGGCCGGCCAGACCCGCGGTGGGGTAGACCGTCCTGACACCCGCCAGCGTTTCGACGACCGCCGAGCAGGTCGGCTCGTGACCGACCACGAGAGCCGAACCGACGCCCTCCGAGATGGAGCGGACCTCTTCCATCCAGCCGTCGACGCCGGCGCCGTAAAGGCTGCTCCTGACCTCCAGGGGGGCCTCTACGCCGCTGCGCTCGATCACGATCTCGGCGGTCGTGCGAGCTCTCGTCGCGCTCGACGTGATCACCAGCTGGGGACAAAATCGCTCAGAGCTCAGGACCTTGCCGATGTGGGTGGCGGCGCGACGGCCTCTTTTGCTGAGCGGACGATCGTGATCCCGACCAGAGTCGCTGCTCCAATCCGACTTGGCGTGTCTGAGTACGAGGAGTTGGCGTTTCACGAATCTGTGGGGTAGCGACGAGATGCGGTCGACGGCCGTCAGCCAAAGCTCCGGGCTGCGCTCGCGGGGCCAAAAGCGCGACAGTCTATGTTACTGACAGCAGACCAGATGTGCGCTCGAATCTGATAATTTCGAAGGCTTGACACAGGCCGTTCTTCGTGGAGTCAACCCCTATGAGTTCGCAGCAAATTGCCCCCGAGAAATCTCAGGAAACTCCAGCCGCCGAAGGACACGTGTCGGCGTCACGTAAGGAGAGTGCTATCGGCGGCGAGGCAAAAGCCGAGTCGCACGCCCAGGATGTCTCCCGACGGGACGACGAGGCCCGGTTTCTCAACCGGGAGGTCAGCTGGCTGCGCTTCAACAGCCGTGTCCTCGAAGAGGCGCTCGATCCGCGCAATCCCCTCCTCGAGCGAGTGAAGTTCCTGTCGATCTACGCCAGCAATCTCGACGAGTTCTTCATGATTCGCGTGTCTGGATTGCGCTCGCAGATGGCGGCCGGCGTCCTCGAGGCACCTCCGGACGGCATGACGCCAGCGGAACAGCTGCGGGCGATCCGCGAGTACGTGATCGCCGAGCAGCGCGATGCCTCGAAGCTGTGGGACGAGTTGAGACCCCAGCTCGAGGACGCTGGTGTTGCGGTCCTCGATTACGAAGATCTCCAGGAGTCACAGCGTGAGGCACTGCGCCGCCACTTCGAGGCCGAGATCTTCCCCGTGCTCACTCCCCTGGCGTTCGATCCCGGGCACCCTTTCCCGCACATTTCGAACCTCAGCTTGAACCTGGCGGTGGTCGTCAAGGATCCCGAGCAGGGTGAGCGATTTGCGCGTATCAAGGTCCCCCAGACGATTCCGAGGCTGGTGCCCGTGAGCACCGACGGAAGCGCGGACACCAACGGACTCGACGGGTTTCCGCACACTTTCGTCTTTCTCGAACAGCTGGTCAGCGAGAACCTCGATCTGCTCTTTCCGGGGCTCGAGATCATCGCCTCGCACCCGTTTCGCGTGACTCGGGACGCCGACTTCGAGATCGAAGAAGACGAAGCGGCGGACCTGCTGACTGCGATGGCCGAGGTCGTCGGTCAACGTCACTTCGGGTCCGTCGTGAGGCTCGAGGTCGATCGCCGCATGCCGGAGGAGATGCGCCGAATCCTCACGAGGAACCTGGGCATCAAGCAGTACCAGGTCTACACGTCGGAGGGCATGGTCGGATTCTCGTCGCTCATGCAGATCGCCGGACTCGATTTGCCCGAGCATCGCGACCCGCCGTTTCTGCCGAGTGTTCCGCGGTCGATCGCCGAGGACGGCTACTTCGAGACGATCTCGCGCCGCGACATCCTGCTCTATCACCCCTACGACAGCTTCGAGCCGGTGGTCGACTTCATACGCGAGGCTGCCCGGGACCCGAACGTCCTGGCGATCAAGCAGACCCTCTACCGTGTCGGCCCCAACTCACCGGTGGTCGAAGCGTTGATGGAGGCGCGAGAGAACGGCAAACAGGTTTCGGTGCTGGTCGAGCTGAAGGCGAGGTTCGACGAAGAGAACAACATCGTCTGGGCGAAGGCGCTGGAAAAGAGCGGTGTTCACGTGACCTATGGACTGGTCGGCCTCAAGACGCACGCCAAGATGTGCCTGGTCGTCAGGCGCGAGTCCAGCGGCATTCGCACCTACGTCCACCTCTCGACTGGCAATTACAACCCGAGCACCGCCAAGCTCTACACGGACATCGGCTTCATCACGTCTGACCCCATCATCGGGCGCGACGTGACCAGCCTGTTCAACTCGCTGACCGGCTATTCGCTCCAGCGCGACTACCAGAAGCTGCTCGTGGCGCCGGGAACGATGCGTCAGCGATTCATCGAACGGATCGATCGAGAAGCCGCTCTGCACCAGCAGCACGGCGACGGCTTCATGGCGTTCAAGCTGAACTCTCTCGTCGACCCGGACTGCATCGAGGCGCTCTACCGAGCGTCTCAGGTGGGAGTCAAGATCGCGCTGCAGGTGCGCGGAATCTGCTGCCTGAGACCAGGGGTACCTGGCCTGAGCGAGAACATCGAGGTCAACTCACTGGTGGGTCGTTTTCTCGAGCATCCGAGGATCTACTACTTCCGCAACGGCGGCGACGAAGAGGTCCTCATGGGCAGTGCCGATTTGATGCCGCGCAACCTGGACGGTCGAGTCGAGCTCCTGTTTCCCATCGAAGATCGGGCCCTCAGGAGTGCGGTCATCGAGCAGATCCTGTTTCGGCACTTGCGGGATACCAGCAACGTGCGCACCCTTCGTCCGGACGGGACGTACTCGCCCAAGCGCGCCCCGGGTGCTGACCGGCTCATCGACAGTCATGCCGACCTGCTCGGCTCGTCCGAGCTCCCCTGGCGTAGCTAGACCAGCGTTTCCAAGAGTCTCACTACAGTCCCGCCCGCGATGCACTTCGCCTGCCATCGTTCCGCCTCCTCAACAATGGCACCGCATTGCCTACGTCGGCGAGCCTTGGCACGCGAGCACCTCACGACCGGTCTTTGTAGCGGATCCTCGGAAACGCTGGTCTCGTGACGCTGTTGGTCTGCCTGCAGAGTTCGATCGTGATCGGCTCTCATGTTACCGCTTCGGGGAGCGAGCTCGGTTGGTGGATGCCAGCTCTCGATGCGCTGGCACAACACTTCAGGATCGTCGACCGGATAGCTGACGGATGTCGCCTCTCCTAACGGGTGGTTTGGTCGTGTCGGCTCTGGCCGTGGCGACGCTGGTCTGGTTGTGGTCGGTCTCTAGTCGGCTCGAACGGCTTCGGTCTCGGAGTCGGCGTGCCCTTGGCGAGGTGCTCGGGCTCCTCATCACGCGCGGCGAGTCCGTACCGCGTCTGGTGGAGACTGCAAAAGGCCACCTGAAGGCTCTCGAGCTCAGCGAGGTTCCAGACGCTTGCCGCGAGCTCGTCGCAGCGTGCGAAGCGGCCAGGACGACGGGCCGGAAGGCTCTCCCTGAAGTCACCAGTCTCAATCGGTGCAATCTGGTGCTCGAGAGAGCGTTGGCCGAGATCACCGAAGCCGCCGCGAAGGTCGAGGGTGAGCACGGTGACCCGCTGCGCTCACTCATCGATGAGATCGGCAGCATCGAAGCCAGACTTGGTTTTGCGCGCGCGAGCTACAACGACGCCGTCCGGGGCTACAACGAGGAGATTCGGGGCTTCCCGGCGAGGCTCGTGGCTGCTTCGCTCGGTTTCTCGAGCGCGAGCCTGCTGGTGGACAGTGGCGCTGGGAGCGGTCACGATGGGGCGAATAGGGTGGAGCAGGCCGAGCTCTAGCCGTGGTGACGTGACGGTGATGCGGAGGTAGCAATCGTGGGTTTTCTGGACAAGATGGTCGGCGGCATGATCAAGCGCGAAACGGGCTTCGATCCCAGTCGCCTCGTTCGCAAAGTGGGTGGCAAGAAGATGCTCATGATGGGTGGTGCGGCGCTGGCGGGAGGACTTCTTGCTTCCGCTGCGCAACGTCAAGGTGCAGCGGCCAGGCAAGGTGGGAGCGGGGTCTCTTCACAGACCACGATGCCGCCTCGCTCCAACGCACCGTCGGGTGGTGTGTCGGCCTCCAGCCTGCCGCCTCTCCCGCCGACTCCAGGCGGGGGCCAGCCGTCGCCACCGCCGTCGATGGCGCCGGCGGCGGCCGCTCCGCCGACGAATCTTCCACCGCTTCCCGGTCAGGCTCCGTCTCCTCCTCAGGAAGCCGCGGAGTCCGAGCTTCCCAGGGACCTGGTCTACGCGATCGTCCGCACCATGGTGGCCACAGCCCTTGCGGATGGGGAGCTCGACCCCGAAGAGAAGGCACAGATCGACGAACGGTTGATGGAAGCCGATCTCACAGACGAGCAGATCGCACAGATCAGACGCGATCTCGTCGTGCCGGCAACCGTCGAGACTCTCGCGGCCTCGCTACCCGCCGGAGAGGATCCAGACACTCTCCTGCAGTTTGCAGTCCTGCTCTCGAAGGCCGACGGCGAGTCGTCTCCGCAAGAGCGGGCGTTCGTCGAGTCCCTGGCAGTGGCCATGGGACGCTCTGCCGCCGACGCGGCCCGACTCGAGGGCGAGCTGTTCCCTGCCTGAGAGTGGCCTGTGTGAGAGCCGGAGGGGAGGAGGCAGTCAACGAAGGCTGACGTCGGCTACGACTGCCAGGTGGTCGGAGACCTGCTGGGGGAGAGTGAGGTGCTCGCTGGAGAAGCTGAGCTCCTCGGACACGAGAATCCAGTCGAGGCGGCGCCACGGCCTGGCCGACGGAAAGGTGGGCGACTGTGAGTCGTGGCAGGGGTGAACGCCCAGCTCGTTGACGAGGAGATCGATGGTCTTGGGGTCTTCGAGGTAGCTGCAGTTGAGGTCGCCGAGCAGAATGCGTGGATACGGTCGGTGCCCGAGTTCGTCGACCATGCGTCTCACCTGACGGCGACGGATGTGAGGTCCGATGAAATCGAGGTGGACCGAGATCACGTCGACTTCGACCCCGTTCCACTCGGGGACTTCGACGGTAGCGACTACGAATCCCTTGGTATCGCGCCAGGCCTGTGCGAACGACCAGGACTCGGTACGTGCCAGCGGTCGATGTGAGAGCAGTGCGGTTCCGTAGTTGAGCTTGAGTTTGCCCATCTCGATCTGGTGGTGCTCACCACGGAAGAAGTTGGGGATCTCGCTCCAACGCGCGATGGCTTCGACATGATCGAAGTTGCCGCTCCAGCTCGACGGTCCGTCGGCCTCCTGAAGTGCCACGATATCGGGCTCTGCATGGCGAAGTGCGGCCGCGACCTGCCTCAGATTGCTTTCGAGCTTGACCTTGGGCTGGAGGACCTGATGCGGACCGCGTTTGCGACCGTGAGCGACGTTGAGGGTGACCAGTCTGACGTCACCGTCTCGCTTGTCCGGCAGCTCGACCTGCTGGCGCTCGGAAAAGAGGGAGCGGGCTAGGTTGCGAAGGTCCGGACGCTGGGTATTGGGTGGTTTGCGGGCCGGATCAGAAGAGGACACGGAAGAGAGAGCATCAAAAACCATAGGCAGGCGAGTATACCGACGGGTTGTGAGAGTCGGTGTCTCGTGGAACTACAGACATCAACATCGCGGCGTGCTCGATCCTTCCGCAGAGGACTCTCTCACTGTGCTCGGTTGGGGGTGGGCGCCTTCGCGCGGGTCTCAGTCGAGATGGGCCCTGATCTCGTCCACGATCTCGTCGACGCGTGGCCAGCCGCCGCTCGTCAACCGAGCCCAGACCGAGTGCTTGCGGCGGGCGATCACCTGGCCGTCCCTGAGGACGTCGAACTGCCCGAGCTCGCCGGGGCGCACGTCGACTTCGAGCGAGTGTCCGAGCTCGCTCAGGGCCTCCTCGATGTCTGCGGCGAGCCTCGCCGCGTGAGGAGCCGTCCCTCAGGACGTACAGTGCACGATCTGGATCTTCATGGGGCCCAGTCTATCGATGGACCCCATCGGGAGGGGCCCATCGAAGGGACGGTCGCCGCAGCGCCGAGGGCTCCGGTCGTTCGGGCTCAGTCGTCGTAGGGACGTCCAGTGAAGGTCAGCTCTTGGGGTCCCATGGTGATCGTGCCGCTGAACGAACCGTCGCTCAGTGTCCCTTCGACCTGAGCCATGCCGATCGGAGCTTCGAACGCCCCCGACAGGCTACCGTCAGCGCGGACGATGTCCTTGAGCTTGCCCTCGACGAGCACCCCGTTCATGGGGATGAGCCAGGCGCCGTCTCCAGCCTCGGGCAGGTGGAGGATCGTTTCGATCGAGCCTTCGTCGGTGCCGACCGCGATCTCCCAGACCTCACCTGGATACGCCTTGCCGAGTTCTTGCGCGCGCTCGGTGAGCGCATCGATGGCGCTCCGCGGGCGCTGGCCTTCGTCGACCACGTAGTCGACGAAACCGATCATCATCTCGTCGTACGACTCGTTGCCGAAGGTGACGTCGCGCGTGGGATCGGGATTGAAGGGGTTGTTTGCCGAGTTGTCGTAGCGAGCTTCACAGTCGAGACGAGTGCCTTTGGGCATCTTGAGCGGCTCGGCCAGCTCGTACAGAGTCTGCCAGTTGAAGTCGTAGTCGTCGACGTGGAGCAGGGTCTCCTGCCTACCGTCGGGATAGGTGGCGGTGTAGGTGAACTGCTTGCCGCGATAGTGCATGTGCGGGAGCAGTCCGTAGACCGTGCTGTCCTGATCGAAGGTGTGCGTCGAGTGCACCACGTGGTCCTCGGCGCCGGCCGGGATCTTGAACGAACCGTTCTGCACCCAGAGGTTGATCAGCTCCTTCTCGGGCTCGCCGTCGTAGAAGTAGAGGCCGATCTTGGTGGAGTCTTTGGCCGGCTCCGAGTCCGGGTGGTAGTGCATGTCACCGACGATGACGCCGCCCTTGGGGACCAGCTTGGCCGTTCCCTTGGGAAACACCATGGGATCCATGCCAGCGGCCCAGGCACCCAGCCAGCCCGAGGTCGGCTCACTACTGCTGCCGTCGGACGCGATCAGAATGACGTGGTGCACGACCTTGCGGTTGCCAGGCTTGATCTCGACGGCGCGCAGCCACTGGTCTTCCTCGAGGCCGGTCCTGGCCACCAAGTCGCGAAAGACATCCGGTCCGCCGGCTGGTAGCGACACCTCGTCGAAGGTGAGGACGAGGTCGGGCTCGCCGAGGCGCCATTCATCCGAGAAAGCCGGCGCGGGAGGAGCGCTGTCGAGGTCTCCAGACTTGGCTCCCTGATCGACCCAGCGGTCGAGCAGGGCGATCTCCCGGTCGGAAAGACTGCGATCGTTCTTGAACGTGCCGAACTGCGGGTCGGCGTGCCAGGGCGGCATGGTTCCGTCCTTGACTACCCGCAACATGCTCTTGGCCCAGGGCCGCACTTCGTCGTACGTCTGCAGGGACATCGGAGCAATGTCGCCAGAGCGGTGGCAGCTACCGCAATTCTCGTGGACGAGCTCGGCGATCTCACCCGACCAGGTCACGTTCTCCGGCAAGTCCGCGGTCGCCGTACTGGTGGCGACGGGAGTGCTGAAGGTGGGAGTGGCGAGCAGCAGGCTCGCAGCGAAGACGAGGGGAGAGCGAAGACGTGGGGTCACGTTGACTCGATCACTCAAGATGAGCTCCTTTGAGGGAACGCCTGCCCACTCGTCGACGCTGCTGTCGGGCGAGCACCAGGCGGAGATTCTCTTCGTCTGGAGGGACTACGCCGCGAGACCACTTTGTGTTTCGACCGAACTGGCCTTGCGTGGTTCCGCTCAGCCCAGAGTGAGCCCCGACGCCACCCTCTAGGACCAGAGCAGAGGGTCCAGGTCCACCACCTGATCGAGCTCCGGAACCTCGGCGGGCCAGCCGAGCTCCCTACCGATCTTTCTGGCGAAATCGAAGGCTGCCTCGGGCTCACCGTGGGTGAGGAAGACCTTGCGCGGCGACGCGCCACCTTCCTGCATCCAGCGCAACAGCTCACCGCGGTCCGCGTGGGCCGAGAGCCCGTGAATGGAGACGCACTCGGCTCTCACCGGGATGTCCTGGCCATGAATTCGGACCCATGGCTCACCCTCGAGGAGCTTGCGGCCGCGGGTTCCCGGTGCCTGATAGCCGGCGAGCACGACGAGATTCCTGGGGCTACGCACGAGACGCTTGAGGTGGTGCACGACCCGGCCAGCCGTCAGCATTCCGGACGCCGAGATGATGATTCGTGGACCCTCGGCGTGATTCAGAGCCTTGGAAGACTGAACGGACTTGCAGAGCTCGACGTGCTTGGGAAACAGTGTGTTGCGTCCGTCGGCGAAGACATCCTCGTCGAGGTGGTGCTCGTCGAGGTGCCTCGAGTAGATCTTGGTGGTATCGACGGCCATGGGGCTGTCGATGTGCATCGGGACCTCCGGAATGCGGCCGCTCGTCATCAGGCGCCTGAGAATCAGGGTGAGCTGCTGAGAGCGCCCCACGGCAAATGCCGGAATCAAGACCGTTCCGCCTCGCTGGATCGTGTCTCCGATCGGCTCGGCGAGTTGCTCTTCGATCGATATCGACGCGTCGTGATCACGATTGCCGTATGTCGATTCGCACACCAGGACGTTGCATGGCGGGCACGGCGTGGGATCCAGATGCAGCGGCATGTCGTAGCGACCGACGTCGCCGCTCATGACTACTGTCGCCGTGGCGCCACCCGCTCCTTCCAGCTCGATCTCGAGACTGGTCGATCCCAGGATGTGCCCGGCACCTTGCCACTTCACGCGCAGCCCGCTGCCGAAGTCGACCCAGCTCTCGTAGTCGACTACCTCGAACTGTTTGAGCGCGCGCTTGGCGTCGGCGACGGTGTACAGCGGCAGGGCTGGCTTGTGTCTGCTGTAGCCCTTCTTGTTGGCGTAGCGGGCGTCTTCTTCGTGGATCTCGGCCGAGTCGACTAGCAGCAGACGGGCAAGCTCGAGCGTGGCGCGAGTGCAGTGGATCGGACCCCTGAAGCCGTTTCGTACCAGCCGAGGAAGGGCGCCGGCGTGGTCGATGTGCGTGTGTGTGAGCAGGACACGATCGACTTTCCACGGCTCGAAGGGGGGCTCGCGCCAGTTCAGCTTGCGCAGCGACTTGAGACCCTGGAACAGACCGGCGTCGACGACCGTTCGCTTGGTGTTGTGGATGAGCTGATAGCGCGAACCGGTGACGGTTCGCGCGGCTCCGTGGAAACCCAGAGTCGTGGTCATGAGTCAGATTCCTCGCTGGCCGGGAAGAGCCCACCGATTCGGGCGCTCGTTCGCCCAAGCGTACCGTTCTCTCGAACCGTCTGTGAGTTGCAGTTCTCGATCGCAGCGCCGAGAGGTAGCGCTTCGCTACTCGGCCCAGCCCTGGACACGTTCGACGGCGCGATTCCAACCCGCCAAGAGCTTCTTCCTCTTGGCTGGTTTCAGCGACGAGGTGAACTCGCGGTCCAGGGCCCAGTTGTCAGTAACGTCTTTGGTGCTCTTCCAGAAACCCGTGCCGAGCCCGGCGAGGTAAGCGGCTCCGAGGGCGGTCGTCTCGCTGACCACCGGTCGCTTGACCCTCACGCCGAGGAGGTCGCTCTGGAACTGCATCAACGAGTCGTTGACCGTTGCTCCGCCGTCGACCCGGAGCTCCTTGAGCTTGAGCGAGGCGTCTTGAAGCATGGCGGTGACCACGTCCGAGGTCTGATAGGCGAGCGACTCGACCGTCGCGCGTGCGATGTGAGCTCTCGTGGTGCCGCGCTCGAGCCCGAAGATGGCGCCGCGCGCGTACGGATCCCAGTGGGGAGTCCCGAGGCCCACAAAGGCCGGTACGAAGTAGACGCCGCCGGCGTCGTCCACTTTGGCGGCCAGCTTCTCGACCTCGCTCGAGCTCTTCAGGATGCCTAGACCGTCGCGCAGCCACTGGACCGCCGCGCCGCCCACGAAGATCGAACCCTCGAGGCAGTAGGTGATCTTGCCGTCGATTCCCCAACCGATGGTGGTCAGCAGTCCATGCTTGGACTCGACGGCTCGCTCGCCCGTGTTCA
Source organism: Thermoanaerobaculia bacterium (assembly GCA_028285365.1). GTDB lineage: Bacteria > Acidobacteriota > Thermoanaerobaculia > Multivoradales > Multivoraceae > JANQPS01. The sequence continues at coordinate 13,274 of JANQPS010000299.1, forward strand.
TCAGGAGGAAGCAGCCCGTGCCGTAGGTGTTCTTGACCATTCCCTCTCGAAAACACCCTTGGCCGAAGGTCGCAGCTTGCTGGTCGCCGGCCACACCGGCGATCGGGAGCTCGGCACCGAGGAGCTTCTTGTCGCTGTGACCGAAGACTCCGCTCGAATCTCTGACCTCGGGCAGCATCGCGCGCGGTACGCCGAAGAGATCGAGCAGTTCCTGGTCCCAATCGAGCTTGTGGATGTCGAAGAGGAGTGTGCGGCTCGCGTTGCTGTAGTCGGTCGCGTGGACCGCGCCACCGGTCAGCCTGTAGAGCAGGAACGTGTCGATGGTGCCGGCGAGGATCTTGCCGCGACGAGCGGCTGCCCGAAGCTTGTGCTTGTCGAGCAAGGCGCGGATCTTGGTTGCCGAGAAGTAGGGATCGATGACGAGTCCCGTCTTCGAGCGGACCATGTCTTCGTGCCCTTTGCGCTTGAGACGCTCGCACTGTGCCGCGGTGATTCGGCTCTGCCAGACGTAGGCGTTATCGATCGGTTTCCCGGTGTCGGCGTCCCAGAGCACGACGGTTTCGCGTTGGTTGGTAATGCCGATGGCATTGATGTCGGCGGCCGTCGCCTTGGCCTTCTTGATCGCAGCGCGCGCCGTTCGGATCTGGCTTTGCCAGATTGCCTCAGGGTCGTGCTCCACGTGTCCCGGAGACGGAAACAGCTGTGGGAACTCGCGCTGCGCCACTCCGGCGATGCGTCCGTTCTTGCGAAAGAGAATCGATCGACTCGAGGTCGTGCCCTGGTCGAGGGCCAGTACGAAGCGCGCCATGGTTGAAGTCTCCCGTTGGTGATCTCACCGCGCGTGGGCGAGACCGTGCTTGCAGGCTACCGAGACCGCGGAAGCATCCCGGTTCGGTGTCGCTAAGAGCCGAGCGTGAACTGGTAGAGAAGGGCGCCGACCACACCACCAGCGATGGGGCCCAGCACCGGAATCCAGGCGTAACCCCAGTCGGAGCTGCCCTTGCCGGCAATCGGCAGGATGGCGTGAGCGATCCGCGGCCCGAGATCTCGCGCCGGATTGATCGCGTAGCCGGTGTGTCCGCCGAGTGACATGCCGATGCCGAAGACGATCACCCCGACGAGCAGTGGCTGGATACCGCCGCTGAACACTACCGAGAGATCGATCTCGCCTTGCATCTGCGCGGCGTTGGCGCCGATGGCGAGCACTCCGAAGACGAGCATGGCCGTGCCGATGAGCTCGCAGACGAAGTTGGAGCCGGTGGATCGGATGGCCGGAGCGGTGGCGAAGCAGGCGAGCTTGTCGGCCGGTTCTTCGGTTTTTGCCCAGTGTGGCAGGTAGGAGATCCAGACCAGCGTGGCGCCGATGATGGCGCCGAGCATCTGGCCGCCGATGTAGGTGGGAACCAGAGAAGCGTCGAACTCGCCAATTGCGAGAAGGCCAAAGGTCACGGCGGGATTGAGGTGAGCTCCGCTGATGCTGCCGACGCTGTAGACGGCGAGGGCTACTGCTACCCCCCAGCCAGTGGTGATCAGCATCCAGCCGGTATCGTTGCCTTTGGTCTCCTTGAGAACCTGGTTGGCGACGACGCCGTTGCCCAACAGGATCAGGATGGCGGTGCCGACGGTCTCCGCAACGAACATCTCCACGGTGTGTTCTCCCTAGGTCCTGAATTCAGCAGCCGGGCGGGTATCTGGGCTGATGGCGCCCTGCGCCCCGTTCGGATGCAGCCAAAGCGCCCACACGGCGGTCGAAATCCCGCCGCCCGCTGGTGTGTCCCGAGTGCTTTCGAATCGAATGTCCGGCGCAGCTTATCCGAAGCAGGCCTTTGTACATCGTGACTCTGCAACGACGTAGAATCTGTTCGTGTCAGAGTCGTCCGCACCTCGTGATCTCCCCGAAACGCATGGTTCTCGCCGGTTCAGAAGACTGGCGACGGTAACCGTTGCGGCCGTGTACTTCCTCATTCTGGTGGGGGGTGTCGTTCGTGCCACCGGTTCGGGAATGGGATGCCCCGATTGGCCGCAGTGTTTCGGTCAGTGGATACCGCCCACCTCCGAAGACCAGCTACCGGCCGACTATCAGACTCGTTACGCCGAGCACGGCTACGCTGATCAGGCGTTCAACGCCGCCAAGACCTGGACGGAGTACATCAATCGTCTGATCGGTGTAGCGATCGGACTCCTGATCGTGGCAACGACCGTGACCTCTCTAGTGTGGTGGCGACACGATCGGGCGATCGTGTGGTGGTGCGTGGCGGCGACCCTCCTGGTGGGGTTTCAGGGATGGTTGGGTTCGGTGGTCGTTTCGACCAATCTCGCACCGTGGATGGTGACCGTGCACATGCTGGTCGCGCTCGTGATCGTGGCGATGCTCATCTACGCGCTGCTGCGAACCGAGCACTCGCTCGTGCCCGAGCCCGAGTTGGCGCCCGACCGGCTGATCGGCATGCTCTTTGTCGTGTGCCTCGTGCTGTCGCTCGTCCAGGTCGCCATGGGGACTCAAGTCCGAGAGGCCGTCGATCACCTGGCCAGAGAATCCGTAGCGCGATCCGAGTGGATCTCGGAGCTCGGCGGGATCGTGCTCGTGCACCGTTCGTTCTCGCTGCTCTTGGTCGTCGCGAACGGCCTCTTGGC
>JANQPS010000300.1 GCA_028285365.1 Thermoanaerobaculia bacterium
ATTCGCGCACGACGCTGACGGTTGGTGGCAACGAGAGCACATCGGTAGCTACCTACCGAGCGTGGCGTCGAGAACCCTTCTCGCCAGTCTGCAACGGGCCCCGTGAGTTCGCCAGGAAAGGTGCGCCGCGCTGAACCCGCTCAGCTGCTGATCATCTCCCGTCATCACCTGTCGGCTCCCGTCGTTTCCTAGCTAGCTCCCAGGGATGTTCTCGTCCCACTCGATCAGTCCGTCCTCGAAGCTACTCTGAAACATGATCTCCGGCAGGATGGCGACGTCAGCGCAGCTGAAATAGGCGAAGTTGTCGAAGACGCGCACCGTCGCCGCTGACGAGCCGAGCGGTGGGAGCCTGATCGTGATCCTGTGAAGCCCCTGGCCTTGGGCCGGGACTCCGCCGAGAACGTAGGGCATCGTGCCAGGTAGCGAGCTCGCTGGCTCTAGCGCCTCGTGGAAGGTCTGCTCACCGTCGAACGAGACCAGGATCTCGAAACGGACCCCGGAGTGCTCGACGATGTTGTCGACGCGAACCTCGACCTCCGAGCCGGCCTCCCAGACCGCGGTAGGCGCTCCGGGAGGAATCAGCGTCGTGTCACCGCAGGGAGGCGACTCTTCGAGGCCACCGGAGTCCAGCAGATCCTGGGTGTCCGGGTCGGGCGAGCTCCTGGGCACCGGCAGGACCAGCTTCATGTGGCCCGACAGCACGAAAAAGGCCAGGAAGCAGACCAGCCAGCGAAGCACCAGCAAGCTGCCCGTCCTTGGCTCGACAGCCTCTCGGTCTGCAGCAAGGCCAACGCTCCGCAGTTCTCGATCGTGTCGCCTTTTTCCCAACATGAGGACATTATATCGCAATATAGCTATATTACGTCAAGTCCTCGCTTGCCTATCACTGATCGGCTCCTGGACTCCTAGACTCCTGGACTCGGGTTACTCGATAGCAGCCACCGCCCAGAGCTTGGAGTACTTCTCACAGTGCAACACCAGCGTCGGGTACTCCGCCAGGTCGACACCGGCCGGCAGCTCGTAGCGCTGGGCTCCGGACGACTTCTCGAGCTGCGCGATCAAGCGCGCCTCACCCGTGGCGTTCTTGTTCGTGACGTCGCCCGGGGCGCGCTTGGACAGGAACAGCTTGAGATCCGGAGCGCTCCGGGTCTTGAACGAGCTGTCGAGAACCAGGAAGGACGTGCCTCCTTCCTGGACAATGCTCCACGAACCCGAGACCTTCTGGCTCTTTTTGGTCCAGGTGCCTTCGGCCTCGGCAGCCAAGCCTGGAGCGCTCGACAGCAGAGCCATCAGCAAGATCGTCAAGCTGACAAGGACAGCCTTCCCGAACGAGCGACGGTTCGGCAGAACTGGCGCGGAGGTCAAGAAGAACGGAATGGTCGGTGACGTCGACGAAGATCGTTCGGCTACGAGATGCATTGTTGGGGCTCTCTTTCTGAAATCGGAGGACGACCATGCCGTCGTCCGAGCTGTTCTCTCACGAGTTCCGTGGTGTTGCGTGGTGTTGCGAGGAGTTGTCGACGAGCGCGCTCGCCGTTGCGCTCTGACCCTGCGGCATTCGAGGGACCGGAACGCGGGCCGACATCCTTCCTACGGAGAGCGCCGCTGACCGGATCGCATCATGGCCAAGTCGCACTCACGACCACCGGATCCCGCGTCAGACGACAGGCTCGCTCACCCGAATCCTGTAGCCGTCCGGATCCCTCAGCTCGATGACTCTCGAGCCTTCGACGGTCGCTCCCTCTTGCCACGAGACTCCACTTTCGTCGAGAGACTCCACAAAGCGCTCGAGCGATGAGGTCGTCACTCCGATGCCCGCAAACCCGGTTCCGCGCAAGCCAACGTCGTAGCCTTCCGTCGGCGACTCCTCGTTGAAAACGAGCTCCAGCGTCGTGTACGGGCGCTGCCACAGCCACTCACGATTACCGACCGCGGTCAGGTTGGCTTCGGGGGGTGACTGCGACGTACCGGCCAGGAAGTCGAGCTCGAACCCGTGCTCGACAACCGGTTGATGCGACAGGTGCCGGAAGCCGAGGACCTGTCGATAGAAATCGAGACTCTCGCTGCGGTCGCGGACACGAACGGTCACCTGTCCGAGAACGGGACCGCGGGGAGTTTCCGGAGAGTCCGACTCACGGCCCTCGGCGTCGGGATTCAGAGGCGGCGCGAAGTGGTGCTGCAGCAGTTCTACCTGTAATCCAAGAGGATCTGCGAAGTGGCAGAGGTAGCCGATGTCGCCGAACTGACGGGCTTGGCTGACCTCGACTCCGTGCTGCAACAGTGAACCGCGAAGTCCGTCGACATCAGGACTGGTCACACCGATCTTCCAGAAGCCCGCTACGCCTCCTACCGAACCGCTGCTTTTGGCCTCGAGCGTGGGCGACTTCGCCTCGATGAGCTCGAGCCGAGCACAGCGCCAGAAGTCACCACGTGCGGCGATCTCGTGACCTTCGTCAGTCAGACACGGATCAAAGGTCACGAGGGCTCGATCGCCGAGGCTGTGCGCCGACGCTCCGAAAGCGTCGACGTAGAAGGCGGCCTGCGTCTCGACGTCCGACGTCGACCAGAGACAGCTGGAGAGCCAGGCCAGGGGATCCGTCGACCCGCCGCGCCTTCCCTGGTCCGACTCTGACGCCATGCCTAGCAGCAGCCTCGCGTAGCCTGGAGCTGCGGCGGATCGGTTCGCGGTTCAACTGGCGTCGTATCAGCCTGCTTGACCGTGAACACCTCCCAACGCACCCCGTTGGGGTCGGCAACCCAGACCTTGTCCTGCAGCGCGTAGCAGCAGTCGGTGTCTTTCTCCGTCAGGGTCACGAGACCAGAGGCTTTCAAGCGCTCCGCCGCAGCGTCCACCATGGCGGTGTCTTCCACTTGGATCCCGAGGTGATTGATACCGGCGTTGGTCGCCTTCGGATTGACGTTCAGCGTGAGATTGAGCGCAGGCTCGCCGAGCTCGAACTTGGCGTAGTCGTCGCGGACCTTGGCCGGTTCCGCCCCCAAGAACGCCTTGTAGAAAGTGATGGACTCGTCGAGCTTCGAAGTGTCGAGCGCAATGTGAACTGCCATGGTTTGTTTACCTCTTGGTTCTAGTGGTTGGTCGTTGGTCTGTTCGTCCGTCGCCAGCTGTTTCATCCGTTTACCTCTACTCGCCTCGCGCGCGCGTCACGCTTCACGCAACGCGTCGAGCGAAACTCCGGCACCGCTGCAGCATTCTCGATAGAGAAACCCGCACAGCCCGGCCAGCTCCTCGGCCCGAGCGCGATAGCGCAGCTTGCGGCCTTCCCTCTCCTGATCGACCAGTTGCTCGTGGCGGAGAGTGTCGAGATGGTGGCTCAGTGTCGAGCCGGGAATCCCGAGCTCGTCCTGGAGTTCTCCGACGATCATGCCGCTCGGATGGGACTTGAGCAGCAGACGGACGATGTCGACTCGGGCTTCGTGCGCTAGAGCGCCGAACCTGGACGCGGCCCGAAGTGAGTCGTAAGACTTCGTTTCCATATTTCTAGAATATTCGAATAATTGTCGTTCGTCAACACCTGAATCGCGCACCGCGATCTCTGTGTCAGCCTCTCAGGATGTTCGACAGACAATCCCGTCCTCCACGACATCACGTTCCAGGGCATCAAGTCTCGGGGCATCAAGTCCCCGAACGTCGAGAATCAGAGTTACGCGACCGCGGCTACGACCGCAGGTGTTCACCGAGCCGACGCTCGACGCTCGCGCTGCTTCTGCTCCTACTCGCTGCGACCAGCTCCCTGGCTCATGGCGCCCGTGCACTGCAAGAGGTCGAGGCGCCAGCTGAGGTCAGGCTCACCGAGGTCGCGACTGGTGTCTACGCCATGCTTCAGCCGGCAGCGATGCGGTTCAACGACTCCAACTCGGTGGTCATCGTCACAGAGCGCGACGTCATGGTCGTCGACGCCCAGGCCGACTCGAGCACCGTCGAGTCCCTCTACGAGAAGATCCTCGAGTTGACCGATCTCCCCATCTCCTGGCTGATCAACACCCACTGGCATGCGGACCACAGCCAGAGCAACGCCACCTGGAAACGACTCGTGGGAGACCAGCTGCGGATCGTCGGCCACGAATCGCTACGAACGGACATCCCGACGCGCACACAAGCACTACTCGACGAGCAGATCGAGCGCCTCTCCGGGGTCCTGCCCAGAGCGGAGGCCAACCTCGCCGAGGGCAAGGGACTTGCCGGGCAGGATCTGGACGCTTCCCAGCGTGAGACTCAGAAGCTAGCGATCGAGCAGGGCAAGGCACAGTTGGAGGAGCTGCGCCGCGTCGAACTGCTAGTGCCCGACGTCACCTATCGGAGCGTCCTGCGCCTGGAGCGCGACTCCGGTGACGTGGTCCTTCTCCACATGCCTGGGCACACCGCCGGAGACACCGTGGTCTGGCTACCCGAACAGCGAGTGCTGATCACTGGTGACCTGCTCGACGAAGTACCGTTCGGGGGCCATGGAACTCCCAGCGCCATCCAGCGTTCTCTGGATCACCTGAGCGGCTACTTTCCCGCGATCGTCGTTCCCGGACACGGACCGATCCAGCGGGATCGCGAGCGCCTCGATCTCGTCAGAGAGTTGTGGTCGAAGCTCCTTCGGCACTGTCGAGACCAGCAACAGCTCGGACGGAGCCTGGACCAAACGCGCGACGCACTCGACCTCGGGGATCTGCGGGCACGCATGACCGGAGGAGAACCTGTCGCCGAGCGAAACTTCGACGGCTTCCTGCCTGACAACCTCGAGCGTGCCTGCGCGGACATGGCAGACACGCTCGAATGACGCCCAGCGCGGGCAGAAAGTAGACTCAAGACATGTGGCTCCGGCTCAGACAGATCTGCCTGGTCGCCTCCGAGCTCGCTCCAGTGATCGACGATCTCACTCAGGTCTTTGGCATCGAGGTCTGCTACGTGGACCCTGGAGTCGGGAGATTTGGTCTCGAGAACTCGCTGATGCCCGTCGGCAACCAGTTTCTCGAAGTCGTCGCGCCCGTCCAAGAAGGCACCGCCGCCGGGCGTTACCTCGAACGTCGCGGCGGCGACGGCGGGTACATGGTCATCACGCAGTGCGACGATCACGCGATCCGACGAAGGCGAATCGAGGAACTCGGGATTCGTATTGCCCACGAGTTCGAGCGAGACGGTTTCCAGAATCTGCAAATGCACCCTAAAGACACCGGCGGCACCTTCTTCGAGATCGACTGTGTGCCGAACGACCCAGCGGCCGACGGAGAATGGATCCCCGCAGGCGTCGACTGGAAGCCTCACGTGCGTACCGAACGGGTGCGAGCCATCGTGGCTGCAGAAATCCAGAGCCCGGATCCGCAGAGACTCGCAGCCCGATGGAGCGAGATCGCCGAGATCCCCTTGCGACCCGGTCCCCTCGGCTACGAAATGCCGCTCGAGAATGCCACGGTGCGTTTCGTCGAGGCGCGAGACGATCGCCCGGAAGGCCTGAGCGGACTCGACCTGCTCACGACCAACCGCCAGGAGGTCACCTCGGCGGCCAGAGAGCGCGGCAGTCTCGAGAACGACGGGACGATCACCTTGTGCGGTACACGATTCCGACTGATCGACGAGCACGACACTCCGTGACAGGAAACGGGGTGACGATCGACGAGGACGCGAGGGTTCGGCTCTCCGCCGCGTCCAGCACCGCACAGATCCCACAGCCGTGGACGCTTCCTCGGCAGCCCGCGGCACTCACTCTCTTGAAGTACACGGGCGTGGGCTTGGCCAGCTCTCTGTTCGTTCTCCTGCTCATCAAGGTCGGTGCGGTCGTCGCGGTCGACCCTCGGAACTGGTGGCTGGTGCTCACTGCGCTCCTCGTGGGTTACCTGGGCGCCGATCTCCTTTCCGGCACCGTCCACTGGTTCTGCGACTCCTTCTTCTCCGAGAGAACACCGCTACTGGGGCCAATCGTCATCCAGCCGTTTCGCGAGCATCACACGCATCCGCAGCGCATCCTCCACTATCGATTCATCGACCAGGACACCACCAACTTCTTCTTGATGACCCCTCTCCTGGGCTGGGCGCTGTACGCACAGGCACCCCACTCCGGCCACCACGGACAACTCGTCGCCTGCAGTGCCCTCCTGGGCCTCTGCACGGGCTCGTTCTTGACCAATCTGTTTCACAAGTGGGCCCACTCCAGACGCCCGCCCAAACTGGCTCGGCTGCTGCAGCAGTGCGGGCTCATCCTCAGCCCCGGGCGGCACTCAGTGCACCATCGCGACCACAGCCGCGGATTCTGCGTGACCTCCGGATGGCTGAATCCCACGCTCGACGCGATTCGCTTCTTTCCCACGGCCGAGCGGCTGATCCGCAGGCTGCTTCCCAGGTGAGCCCCAGCACGTCCCAGCCTCCGACACCCACCCAACCGCAGCGGCTACGCATCGGCGAGGGACGCATCAGCGGCTATCTGTCGATCTTCCTCTCGCTGCTGGCGTTGGGGACGGTGATCTGCCTGCGATTCCCCGAACTCTTCACGACCCCTCGATTCAGAGAGGTCTACCAGCTGGCCAACCTCCGCTGGCTGCTGGTGGCATGCCTGCTACTCGCCTTTGCCTTTGCACTCACGAGCGCGCTTCTCAGCGGAAGACCCCGGCTCGCGCTCCCAGGGGTCCTGATCAGCGCAGTTGCCATCCTGTTTGCCGGCGGCGTGCGGCCGACTGCCGAGAGATCTCTCGACCAGACCGTGTTTGCCCTCAGCCTCGACTGGCTGATCATCGACATCCTCGTACTCTCGGCGATCTTCATTCCGATCGAGCTCTTCTTCCCTCAGCGCCCAGAACAGACGAAGCTGCACCTCGAGTGGAAGACCGATCTCGTCTACTTCGCAATCAGCCATCTCCTGGTGCAGGTCGTCGCCGCGCTGGTGACCGCTCCGGCCGAAACCCTCTTCGGAGGCTGGGGTCTCGAACGCCTGCACGAAACTGTCACGGCGCTGCCGTTCCTCGTGCAGCTCGCCCTCGCGATGCTGTTGGCCGATCTCTTTCAGTACGCCGCTCACCGAGCGTTTCACCAGGTACCTCTGCTCTGGCGCTTCCACGCGATTCATCACTCGATCCGCACGGTCGACTGGCTCGCCGGCTCTCGACTGCACCTGGTCGATGTGGTGCTCACCCGGGCGTTCTCCTACCTCCCTCTCTACGTGATGGGTATCTCGATGCAGGTGTTCTACGCGTACGTGGTGATCGTCGCCTTGCAGGCCGTCTGCGCCCATGCCAACACTCGCGTGCCGTTCGGAGTCCTCAAGTTCATCCTCGTCACGCCTCAGTACCATCACTGGCATCACTCGGACGATCCTCGTTTCTACGACAAGAACTTTGCGATCCACTTCCCGTTCATCGACCGGCTGTTCGGCACTTTTCATTTGCCTGGCGACGAATGGCCGGCCTCGATGGGGCTGGCGAACGAGAACCTGCCGGACGGATATCTGAGGCAGCTCGTCCATCCGTTCCGATCCTCGAGGGGAGTGGAAAGGAGTACTCACGACAGTCCAAGCTGATCACCCAAACTGCGCTCCCGGCTAGTGCCTCTGCAGAGGGGCCAGCGCCGACCGTCAGCCTCACTCGCCGTGGTAACTTACTTCCGTGCAGCTGAGTTCCTACCTCTTACCTGAACACGAAACGCGGTTGCCCTACGAGGGGCAACTTCATGCACGCTTCGACTCAGGCGCGGAGCCTGGGCATGAGACGGTTCGATGTCGGCAAGATCGAGGAAAGAGGTCGGTTGCTGGAGATCGTCGAGCGCGAAGCCGGCTACTGGCTTCTTGTCGACAAGCCATACATCTGCACTCGGATCAACGGCAACAAGGCTTGGACCGCCTATCTGGAGGGTCGAGCCTGGTACTTCGACAACCATCGAGATCTGATCGAAGCCGTGAGCGAACGCTATGACCCTCTCAGAGGTCCCAGCTGCCCTTACTCGCATCTCCTAGAACAACTGGGTCTCGACGTCGAGGAGGAATGGCCGTCCTAGATCTCGGTACCAGCGTTGTACTTTGAGCTGCTGAGCGAGATCGGCTCGATCGAGAAGATCGCTGAGGGTAACTCTCTACGAGCTCAAACCCGCCTTCGGAGGCTCTATGGAGGCAACAACTGGCGCAAGCTGAAGGGAGTGGCACGGGTCGAACTCCTAGACGGCACCGTTCGGGACGCTGAGATCCACTGGTACGAGGCCCACGGCGTAGGGCGATTGGAGCTCAAGATAAAGAGGTTGCTAGACTGAAGAACGATGGTGAAGTTTGTTGTTTGCCTATCAAACACTGGCTACGAAGCGTCGCTCGACGTTCGCAGACTCTACGTGCATCTTCCTGACGACGACGCCAAGCGCGTTGGACTCGTTCGAGTGATCGACGAATCCGGTGAGGACTACCTGTATCCGCGGGACATGTTCGAGGAGGTTTCCGTCTCCGACGCTGGAGCCGAGGCCTTGAAGCGCGCGTCCTGAGCTCACGCTACCAGCCTCCGGCCGTGCGACGGACCGCCAACCGTCGAGCCGTCGACTAGAGTCACGCGGTGACTCCGCCGCCCGACACCCCGGACCAGGATGCAGGTCAGATCAGACGCTTCCTCGGCGTCTTTCGCTATTCGCGACGGGCCATCGAGCTGGTCTGGACAACCAATGCACGGCTCGCCATCCTCATCGGCGCCGCCACTCTCGTCGCCGGCCTGCTCCCGGCAGCGGCCGCCTACACCGGCAAGCTGATCGTCGACGCCGTCGTGGCCGGGAGCCAGTCCGCCACCAGCAGCTCGACTCCCGACACCGGATTCCTGGGGCCTGCCTTCGCTCCAGCACTGCAGTGGGTGGGCCTCGAGGCCCTGATCATCATTGCCATCGCCGCTGCTGCCCGTGTCATCTCGACCTGCGAATCGCTGCTCCGCGCGCAGCTCGGCCAAAGAGTCAACGAGATGGTTCTCGAGAAGGCGATCACCCTCGAGCTGCGCCAGTTCGAAGACTCCGAGTTCTACGACAAACTCACGCGGGCTCGCAGAGAAGCATCGAGCCGTCCACTCAGCCTGGTGACCAAGACCTTTGGTCTCGTCCAGAACGCAATTGCGCTGGCCAGTTACGCGGTGCTCCTGAGCGCCTTCTCGATCTGGGCGGTCGTGGTGCTGATCTTCGCCGGGCTCCCGGCCTTCTTCGCGGAGGCCAAGTTCTCGGGTGAGGCGTTTCGGCTGTTTCGTTGGCGCTCGCCAGAAACTCGTCGCCAGATGTATCTCGAGGCGGTCCTGGCACGCGAGGACTACGCCAAAGAGGTCAAGATCAATCGCCTCGGCCCGCTACTCCTCGAGCGCTATCAGAAGATCTTCCAGAGTCTCTACTCCGAAGACCGGCGCCTGACGCTCAGGCGAAATCTGTGGGCCTTCGCGATGGGGCTGATCAGCACGGGAGCTTTCTACGGCGCCTATGCGTGGATCGCCATCGCAACGATTCGCGGCCAGATCACCCTCGGCGAGATGACCATGTACCTGCTTCTAATCCGCCAGGGCCAGGCAGCCGTGTCCGCCAGTCTCAACGCGACCGGCAAGATGTACGAGGACAACCTGTATCTGTC
>JANQPS010000669.1 GCA_028285365.1 Thermoanaerobaculia bacterium
GACTTCGATGACCCAGGACCTTCCGGGCGCCCCTACGACTCGTTTCGCCCGGGACGCCAGCTGCGCGGAACCGTCACGACCAACGACGGCCAACGCCACACCGGACGGCTCATCTACGACCTGGACGAGTCCTACACGTGGGAGTTCCTCGACGGACGGGATGGCGACGTGTCGTTTGCGATCCCCTTCGGCTCGGTCCGCTCGATCGAGCGGACGTCGTCCGACGAAGCCTCGATCGTGCTGAGCTCCGGTGAGGAGCTCGAGCTCGGCGAGACCCAGGACGTCTCCGACGCCAACGACGGAGTTCTCGTCCTCGGCCCCGAGGCCGACATCCTGATCGAGTGGGACCAGATCGACCGGATCGAGCTCGACGGCTGAAAGCGAGCTCGTCCTTGCCGCCGCGGAAGACGGTGATCGCTGCTCGCGGCGGTCTCCGGCCTCGACGGGCTACCATGCCTCGATGTCGAGGAAAATGTTCGTCGTGGTCAACCCCGCTTCGGCCGGGGGGCGAGGCGCCAGACGCGCTCGCCAACATCTCGACGATCTACGAGATGCCGGCCTCAGCCTCGAAGTCCGGGAAACCCGGAGACCCTGGCACGCCGTAGAGATCAGCCGCGACGGGTACGACCGGGGCTTTCGAGACTTCCTGGCGGTCGGCGGAGACGGTACCGCGCTCGAGGTCCTCAACGGCGCACTACCACCCTCGCTCGAGGCACCCTCGCTCGAGGCACCTTCGTTGGAGGCACCTCCGTTGGAAGAACATTCGCTGGCAGCTCGCTCGGTGGAAGCTGATGAAAGCCTGAGACTAGGCGTTCTGCCCGTCGGTACCGGCAACTCCTTCGCTCACCATCTCACGGCACGCACCTCGAGCGCGCGCAGCTGGCACGAACAAGCCCGCGCAGTGACTCGGGCTGTCGTCGAGGACCGTGCCGGTCCACCTCGTACGGGTCCATGTGACATCTTGAAGATCCGCCACGGCGGCGGAGAAATCTACGTTCTCGGATCCCTGGCGTGCGGACTCCCGGCTACGGTCGCTGATCTCGTCAACCGGCGCCTCAAGAAGCTGGGACGCCCCGCGTACACCCTTGGTGCTCTGCTCGAAGTCATGCGCCGGACCCCGATCGATTTGCGCGCTAGCGGCAAGAGCTCGAGCGCTCGCCTCGACCTCGACGGGCCGCTGACCTTCTACTGCATCCAGAACATCGGCACGACCGGCGGCAACATGTGGATGGCACCCGACGCTGACGAGCGCGACGGCCTCTTCGACCTGGTCACCGTCGCTGAGACCAGCCGAGCACAACTCCTCCTCACACTGCCCCGGCTCTTTCGCGGAACCCACACGACGCACCCGGCGGTGACGATCCGTCGACTGCAACGCCTCGACGTGCACGACTGCCCGCCACAGATCGTCATGCTCGATGGCGAGATCAGGCAGCTCGAGCTCGAGAGCATCGAAGTGCTACCGGGCGCAATCAGCACCTGGATTCCCTGACCAACATCCCGTTCACCCCGAAGATCTGGCAGCTCGACAGTCGACCGTTATGCTGACCCTAGCCTTCGGGAGATACCTGCCAAAGGGCCGGTTCTCCCGGATCATGACGACCTCGTTGGGTCGGAACACCTGCTCGCCGGCCGTCCAGATCCCCTGGTCAGGACGCTCGAGCACTAGAAAGGAGCCTCACATGCTCACCCGTCGACTCCTCGGCATGGCCGTCGTGGCCTCCCTCCAGTTTGCCGTCGGTACCGCCTTCTCGGCGGACCTCTCAGTCAAGCAGGACTTCATCAGGGATCTCTCCGTACTCGAAGAGAAGATCGTGGGACTCGCAGAAGCAATTCCCAGCGACACGTACGGGTGGCGACCTTCCGAAGGCGTTCGCTCGGTCAGTGAGGCGATGATGCACCTGGCCGGAGCCAACTACTTCTTTCCCACGGTCATGGGACAGTCCTTGCCCGAAGGAGTCGATCCCAGAGGTCTCGAGGACATTACGGACAAGGCCAAGGTCGTTGAAATCCTCGCGGATTCGTTTGCCCATCTCAAGGCTGCGATCGAGGCCACCAAAGACTCCAAGATGAACGACGAGCTCGAGTACTTCGGACAAAACGGCACCGTGGCCGGCTTCTTTCACTCCGCAATCTCACACAGCCACGAGCATCTCGGACAACTGATCGCCTACGCTCGCTCCAACGAGATCGCACCGCCCTGGTCACAGGGCTGAGGGACTTGGTCGCCTCGGTGCAGCACTCCGCCGGCTCGAGCATCGAGGCAGTCGTCTTCGATCTCGGTGGCGTCCTGGTCGACTTCGTCGGCCTCGAGAGGCTGGCGACCGCTCTCGACCTGCCCGATACCGCCGCAGCAGGTGCGAGGTGGCTTCGCTGCGCCGCTGTCAGGCGATTCGAGCGGGGCCTCTGTGATCCGGAGCAGTACGCCACCGACGCCACCCGAGAGCTCGAGCTGCCGTGGCGCCCGGAGCGCTTTCTCGAGGAGTTCGAGCGCTGGGTGACCGATCCCCTGCCCGGCGCCCTGGATCTCCTCGAGGCTCTCAGGGGCCCCCGAGACCGGGGACTGACGACCGCTTGCCTGTCGAACACCAACGAACTGCACGCGAGCCGTCTCCTGAGCGAGCTCCGCTCCGACGCACACTTCGATCACGTCTTCCTCTCTTGCAGAACCGGTCAGGTCAAGCCTGATCGCGAGGCCTTCGAACACTGTACGACGGCACTCGGCCTCGACCCTCGCAGCGTCCTGCTCCTGGACGACCAGCCGCTCAACGTCCAGGGTGCGCGGGACGCGGGACTCCGAGCCGAACAGGTAACGGGTCCCGCTTCGTGTCGGGCGCTGCTGAAAGAGCTCGGAGTGCTGAGAGAGAGTTCTCCGCCAGGACCACTGACCACGTGGCAGGAGTCGCCGCATGAGGCGCGCCGAGCTGAGCAAGAGCCGTCCGGGAAGCAGTGACCTACCGTTCGGTAGCTGCTAGAATCTCACCGCTTCCGAGCAGGAAGAGTTCGCTGTTCGTACGGCTCGCGGGGTCCCGTCCCCGTCTCCACGCTAGACGTCCACGTGCCACTCCTGCCGGCTGTCGTCCTCGATCGCTCATCGCATGGTGCTCAGTGCAGAGTGCAAGGTAGCGCCAAGCACTCGACATCGATGCCCCCGCGATCGCGGACAGTGGATCCTTCGCCGCCTGGGTCGAGACCAGGCCACGCAACACCTTCGACTCGCGACCGACGCCTGGCGTCCGGTCCAGATCGACCCCTCCCGGAGCCACCATGAACTTCGATTTCTCCGACGCTCAGAAAGCGCTCAAGCGCCAGACCAGGGACCTGCTCAAGCAGGTTTGCGACCTGACCGTTCCCCGACGCATCCTCGAGGGTGACGAGCCCTACGCCAAGGAGGTCTGGGAGGCGCTCGCCGACATGGAAGCCATGGGAATCGCCATACCCGAGGAGTACGGCGGCATCGGTGCCGGCTACCTGGAGCTCTGCGTCGTGGCCGAAGAGATCGGCAGAGCTGTGGCTCCGGTACCGTTCTCGTCCTCCGTCTACCTCGCCAGTGAGGCTCTGCTTCTCGCTGGCTCGGAAGAGCAGAAAAAGGCGATCCTGCCCGACGTCGCTACCGGCAAGACGATCGGAACGTTCGCTCTGGCAGAAGGCGCCGGCGTGGTGACCGAAGCCAATCTCGGCGTGACGTTTGCCGACGGCAAGCTGAGCGGCACCAAGACTCCGGTTCCCGATGGTGACGTCGC
>JANQPS010000312.1 GCA_028285365.1 Thermoanaerobaculia bacterium
CGGTGGGTACCCACGCGTCAGGACTGACGAGCTGGCTGTGCTGCAGTCAGCGTTGCAGTAGGCCACTCGCACGTTGTTGCCGTCGTCGACAAAACTGACCACCGGGTTGCCGTCCGCTCCCAAAGCGATCGACGTACCCACCCCTCCAGGCCCGAGGTAGGTCAACGACCCTCCCGTACAGTCCAGGTCGCCGCAGGCGTATGCCAAAACCGAGTTGAGCGTCTCGTCGTGGTAGCTGATGATCGGCAAACCGTTGGCACGAATGGCAATCGAGGTGTACTCCCCCGTGTCGCCGGCCGGATCGACAGCTCTGTAGGTCGCAAGCGAGCAGTCCGGCACCAAGCAACGGGCCATCTTGAGGTCTGCGCTGCTCCCGTCGTAGTAGCTGATGACCGGCAGACCGTCGCTGCCGATCGCGATCGAGTTGTACTCGCCCACTCCAGCGCTGTCATCGACGACATGAGTCGCGAAGCTGGCGCACGCAAGATCCTGACAGTGAGCGACCCGGAGACTCTGACTCTCGTTCTCATAGAAGCTGATGATGGGCAGCCCGTCCACTCCGACCGTGATCGAGCTGAAGGATCCCGCTTCGGCGAGTGGTGTCACCGAGTTGGACTGCGGAAGGAGCGGTCGCGTAGGCCGCTCCGCAGAACACTGCCACGCTCCACCGACGAGACGCAGCAGCTGATCTTCACCGCAGCTGATGCTGGCGAGCGCGTCATCGTCACCGTCTGCGATGTCGGCCGGAACCTCCAGGAGACGGGTCCAGTGAACGATCTGCGTGCCGCCCGGGCTCGTCAATTCAGACTCGAGGTAGTAGCGGTCGTCGTGATGATGCACGGCTCCCGCAAAAGCCGCAGCCTCCAAGCCGTCGAGCCGATCGGCGTCGAGGCCCGAGCCCGAGCCACTCGCGCATCCCCACGACCCGCCGTTCCAGAGCGCCACCTGCCCAGGACCACAGCTCAGCTGGCCGAGCAGGTCGCTGTCGGTCGACGTCGTGACCACCGCCTCCCCGTCCACCGTGAGTGTCATGCCGCCGCCACCCGAATTGCGCACGTCGAAGCTCGTAGGGTTGGGTGAAGCCCGATCGAGTTGACTCTGGTTGACCCGCGCACTGGCCACACCATCGGCAGCGCCATCGAGATGAAGGTCGGCGGCGCCAGCAGCCCCGGCCGCGGCAACACCGGCTCCGGCTGGAGACGCTGTCTCGCCGACGACACCAAACGCCACTCCGCTGGTATCAGGAACCTCGCCACGTAGTGCAGCTACGCTGCCCGCCACTCCACCTGATGGCCCCCCTGATCCCGCGGCGGACGCCATCGCTCGCGGCCGGCGGGCTGAAGGACTCGCCATCTCGCCGAGCTCCACCAATCCACTGTCGGCAGCGGCCTGCAAGGTCCTCAGCGCCGCCTCGATCTCCGCCGACGACGGCGCCGCGGTCACCTCGAACAGCGCGGGCCCTGCCCAGTCTTCAGCACGCGTCGCGGTACCCGGATCGACTATCGAGCGAACGAACCACGCGTACCGGCCACCGGCACTCAGACAGCTGTCGAGAGATGGTGTCCACGAGAGAGCGCCTCCCGGGACCTGCTGAATCAGGGCCACCATCGACGGATCGAGCTCGAGGCCGGCCGACCCCAGATCGACACCCGCTGGTAGCTCGAAGACCACCAGCTCGAAGAGCTCTGCGCGCGGATCCGAGGTCCAGCTGAAGGTCGGACACTTGGAGGCGACCACCGTCAGCTTCTCGTTGTGACCAGGAGAAACCGGAACCGTCTCGGCGGCGATGACAGAGGTCCCCATGAAAGCCGCCGCTCCGAACAGCGTCCTTGCCACCCCACGTCGACCAGGAACCCAATCTCTCTCGAGCATCACTTCACCTCTTCGGACCCATGATTCGTCTGTTGTCCGTGAGTTGGCACGCCTCCGTGGGCGGTCCACCGAGCGGTATCGCCACTCTCGAATCCATCGCTGAACAGCCCGCAATTGGTCGTTGCATTCACGACCACCAGGTTGCGACCGAGGACGCGACCCCCGTTACGAGCACTCAGCGCGGTCGCCGCACAGTCCCCCAGCTGGCTCCCCGTGCCGTCGATCGTGAGGTCGATGACCTCGACCGTGCCTGCGACCACCGTCAGGCGTCCTCGCAGGGTGCCGGTTGCGGCCCCTGGACCACGGATGACGAGAGAGCGATCGATGGTCGCAGAACCATCAAACGACCCGGATGCCAGGGTGATCGAGGTGCAGACCGCATCGTCGACCGCATCCTGAAGCGTGAGATGAGTGCCCGGAAACGGACAGTCGATCGCCGCCGCCGTACCAGCGGTGAGGACGAGGAACCAGAGACCGAGTCGTGCCCTCAGAAGCCTCCGATCGGTCGGACGAGTCGTGACGAATGCAGAATTCATGATGTGGGTAGTCACGGACACAACACCTACGCTGTCGACTGCGGTGCCCTCTTCTCCCTTCTGACAGCTATCGCGCAAGTCGAGCTCAGAGTCCGCAAGAGCACGCAGAAACACCGCGAGAAGCACCTGCGAGAGGTGCTGGAAACCCTCTGTGAGACCGATCCCGGAGATCTCCAGTTGTCCAGCTGTCCCGAAACTTCTCGTTGGTGAACACGTGGCCCGGACCGACCACGCGTCAAGGCGACGTCGGTATGTGTTGCTACGTCGGTATGTGTTGTTACTGTGCTCATGAGTCACTTGCCCATGAGTCACTGTGCTCGTGAGTCACTGTGCTCGTGAGTCACTGTGCTCGTGAGTCACGAGACTTCATGAACGAGCGCGGTCACGCTCCGGCTCGTCGGCGATCGAGCCCGGACGCGGCGGCCCAGACACGACTCCAACCGACGACTGACATGACAAGCGACACTTGGCGACAGCTTGACGACGTCTTTCACCGAGCACTCGAGCTCGAGGGCGACGAGCGAGCCAGCTTCCTGGGCGACCTACGTCCGTCGAATCCGGAGCTCGTGGCGGAGGTCGAAGCCATGCTCGACGTGGCCAGGCCAACTGGCGAGCTCCAAGTCGAGCGACGGCTGCTGCGAGAGCTGGAGACTCTCGACGAGATCGACGCTCACGGCGAGGTCGCCGCTCTACAGGGAGCGTCGCGCTCCGAGCTCGAGCCCGGAACCGTCATCGACAGCTTTCGCATCGCGGAGCGCATTGGCGAAGGGGGCACCGCAACGGTCTACAGGGCCGAGCGCTGCGACGAGCAGTACCAGCAAGAGGTCGCAATCAAGGTCGTACACGCCGATCTGCGTGCAGCGCGCCTCGGCGAGCGACTCAAACTGGAGCGCCAGATCCTGGCGCGCCTGAATCATCCCAACATCGCCAAGCTGCTCGACGGCGGAGTGCTGCCCGACGGGCGGCCGTATCTG
Organism: Thermoanaerobaculia bacterium; assembly: GCA_028285365.1. GTDB lineage: Bacteria > Acidobacteriota > Thermoanaerobaculia > Multivoradales > Multivoraceae > JANQPS01. Next base: position 3,383 of record JANQPS010000312.1, read on the forward strand.
GTCATGGAGCTCGTCAAGGGCCAGCCGCTACTCGAGTACTGCGACGAGCGGAATCTGTTGCTGTCCGAGCGCATCGATCTCTTTCTGGCCGTCTGCCGAGCTCTGCGGTTTGCCCATCGGCGGCTCATTGTCCATCGCGACCTCAAACCGTCGAACATTCTCGTTGG
>JANQPS010000313.1 GCA_028285365.1 Thermoanaerobaculia bacterium
AGCTGTCGCCCGGCGCCTGTGCCACGACGGCGTCAGGAGGCGTGTGATGGAGGATCCAGTCGATGAGCGACCGTTCGTCTGCCGAGAGGGCTCGCAGCCCATCGAGTGATCGTCCCGCGACGCCATCACCAGCGCGTACGCGGCTCAGCGTTGCGTGAGGCGCGTAGAGCAGGCCAGTGAAGATCAGCACCAGCGACGGTGCGGCGAGCCAGCGGATCGCTCCCGAGGTCGCGAGGGCGCGTGCGGTTCCCCATGCGGCTGCCAGTCCGAGGAAGAGCCAGGCCTGGTGGTGGAACTTGAAGAGCGTATTCATCCGGTTTTCGAAGGCGTCGTGAACGACGACGAGCTCGGCTGAAATCAAGAGGGTCACTCCGGCCATCGCGAGCAGCAGCACGAAGCTCGTGGCTGGAGAACTCGCCGCCGTGGCAGCGCTCGAGAGGCCCTTCTGTCGGAGATGGAGTAGTGCGGCTCCGCCGACGACCAGCAGACCAAACATGGCGACGAGTGACAGTGCTCCTGTCGAGACACGTCGGAGACCGTCTGCCATCAACGAGCCGTCTGCAGACGTCGTCGTCACTGTTTGGCGCCAGTCTTTCAGCCATGCCTGGCCATCGCCCGAGAGAAGGGTGCCCACGACGCCCACGACGACGAGCGCCACCACTCCGAGTCCCACCAGGACGCTCGACAAGGCGACCTCTCGCACTGTGGGTCGAGTCAGGCGAATGGCGAAGACCAATGCCAGCAACACACCCGGAAGGAGCGCGCCGAACAACAGGATCTGGGTCTGCCAGGGAGTGGGGCCGAAGAGGTTGATCAACACGCCCCGAACACCGGGTCCGCCAGTGAGGACAAATGGCATCGTCATGAGGAGGGCCAAGGCTCCGACCTTGGCCAAGTCCACGAACGACCTGCAGATGGCGTTTGGGAGCGTCGTGTTCTGTGCGAGAACGAAGCCGCCTAAGAGCAAGCCGGCCGCTGCCGGCAAGAGCCAACCATTCATCATCCAGAGGGACGCGAGCACGGCTGCCAGGAGGAGCTCGCACGGTGGCCGTGCTCGATCGCTCGTCGAACGCGAAGCTGCTGGCCTTGCGCTGATCATGACGGCCAGCGCCAAGGACGCCATGAGTGCCAGGAACGGCAGCGAGAGGACGTGCGGGTGATTGTCCCCGAGCAACGTGCCGAAGAACGGGAACTCGGTGATCATTTCGACTGGCTCGTTGGCTGGGCCTCGGTCCGTGAAGGCACGAGCAGCGTCGAACCACCACCACGGGTCGTCCCGGGATGTTCTGGTGATCAAATCGAGCGGGTACGCGAGGGTGCTGGTGAACGTCACCGTCACGGCACTGATCAAGCCGACGACGGTTGCGGTCGGCAGCTGCTCGCGCGGTGCCGCCTCGTCCGTCTCCTCGGATCGGTGGGATCCGAGATCACTTCCAAGGCCGAAACACGCTGTGGCCAGGAGCCCCAGCCACAGACCCTGGGCCAGGTTGTATGCGATGGCGGGTGCCGTTCCGGTGAGGTGGGCGAGTGTCGCGATCAGAAAGCTGCCGAAGGTGTAGTAGCTGACGGAGTGACCGGCGAGCCAGGGATCGAGGACCGGGTAGGTCGGACTCGCCCAGGCGGCGGTGAGCATTGCCAGGTCCATGGGCTGCTCGGTGTGGCCGATAGCTGGAAAATGGG
>JANQPS010000328.1 GCA_028285365.1 Thermoanaerobaculia bacterium
AGCAGAGCCCGCGGAATCTTGGCCGTTGAGCTGCCCGTCGAGATCTTTGCCGGATCGGCAGTCCGCATGAGCAGGGTTCCATCGATGGCCGGGTCGTCACCGGGAGGCGGCGGAGGCGGCGGCGCGTCGTCTGGACCACCAACCCCTGGAGGTGGAGGCATGGTGCCGGTCGCTTCAGGCTCTGCAACAAACGGCGGCGCGTCCATGACCTCGGTGCCCTGAGGCGTCGCCTGCGGGGGCAACTTGGTCATGACGATGGTGCCGTCCGGGTTGGCGTCTTCGACATCCATGACCATCACGCCGTCAGCCGACGGTACGGACGGCGGATCTACCGAAGTGTCTTCGGTGTCGTCGCCGGGTGTGGCCCCCTCTGCCTCGCTATCGGCTGCGTCCTCACCGGAATCGTCGCCTTCACCGTCGCTCGAATCGGCCTGTTCGACTTCCGCCGCATCGAGCTCCTCGGACGCCGTGACTGCCGCCGGCTCCTCGATCGCCACGTCTTCGGGCTCGACGGTAGTCGTCTCGGGCTCGGCAAACGCCTGCTCGACATCGTCACCCAGGAGACCTCTCGCCGTCTTGTAGGTCGATTCGATGGTGCTGAGCTTGGTGCGCAACTCCTTGAAGGTCGGTTCTTTCTCCTTCTCCTTCTTGGAAAGCTCCTGCTTGCTGAACTCACCCACCTGACAACGAAACTGAAGCTCCTCGACCAGTTCATTGAGCTCGTCGAGCCGACTCTTCAAGCTGAGCTCTTCGACTCGGATTCTTCGCAGCTCGGTGACTACCGACTCCTTGAGCGGCACGTACTCCGACGCGATCTCCTCGAGCTGCCTCTGGTAGTCCTGGGTGACCCGCTGGAAGATGTCGGGAGACACCTTCTCTTTGCCCTGATTCGCAGACTCGAGCAGCTGTTCCACACGGTTACGGCGCTCGACGATAGCTGCGGTCTCTTCCACCAGTTTCTCTTCGAGCGTCAGGTCGCTCACATCGAACTCGTCCTCGCCGGTCGCCTCTTTCTTCTCGTCAGCCCCAGCCGCGGGCTTCTCGTCCGGCTTGTCGCCCGCCTTGGGCTGCGCCTTGCCTGTTCCAGACCGGCTAGTGCCGCCGGCATTTTTCGCTGTCGCAGCGCTCATCTTCTTCTCCCACTCACAGACCTATCCTCAGCCTCGTCCCGACGCCAGCGGGCCCTAGAGACACGACGCTTGAGTGTATCGCGGCCAGCACGACGAAACCACAAACGACCGACGGCGACTCTCCGACCTTCTCGATAGCAACCGAGCCTCCACCTCGAGCCGCCCCGGAGCCGACTCGGAGCAGGCGCTGTGCTAGCCTGACGAGCGCCCGTTGAGGTTGCAACCGGAAGCAGTCGTCGATGCTTGGCAATTGCGCTTGGCAATTGCGCCTGGCACGGCCTGGTCGGTGTCTCGAACAACCAAAGGAAACGGGAGCCGCTTCGAGGACGTTCGAGGACCCCATGAGCCAGCAGGATCCGGTGCCCACTCTCCCCAAGCGAATCGTCGCGTCGCTTGGAGCGCATGAGGAGAACCTGGCGCGGTTGGCCGAGGTCCTCGAAGCCTTTTGCGAGGCGCACGGCGTCAACCACGCGACGCAGTTTGCCCTCAACGTCGTCATCGACGAGTTGGTGACGAACGTGGTTCACTACGCCTTCCCCGACGGCGGCGAGCACATCGTGAAGGTGGTGGTCTCGCTCGAAAACTCCGAGCTCTTCATCGAGATCGAGGACGACGGTGTGCCGTTCGATCCGCTCAGCCTGCCCGAGCCCGACACCGAGGCAGAGATCGAAGATCGAGAGATCGGCGGCCTCGGCGTTCACATCGTCCGCAACCTCATGGACGAGGTCAGCTACGAGCGGATCGGTGACAAGAACCGCTTGACCCTGCGCAAGGCCTGAGAAGCTCCCAGGTTCGGGTTGCCATCAGGTTCGCTCAGGCGAGCCAGGACTGCCAGCTGATCAGAAGGCCGTCGAGGATCGCGACCGCCGCAAAGAAGAGTTTGAGGGCTCGCGGGCTGATCCACTGGGCGAGATAGGGGCCGAGCCTGCCGCCGAAGACGACCCCTAGCACCAAGAACACCACCCAGTCCCAGAGCACTCCCCCCAGCCAGAAGGCGTGCAGCACGGCCAGCACGATACAGGTCCCGGCGAGCAGCAGGACTCCCAGCCCGACGGCTCGCTCGGTTCGCTGGTGACAGAAGACGATCAAGAAGGCAGCCAGCACTTCGCCGATTCCGATTGCCACCCAGGCCGTCAGCAGGCCTCCCGCGACACACGCGATCACCGCTGCACTCCACATGAGACCCGAGAAGTCACCCGGGAAGTCGCCGAGTGAGCGAGGCCTCCTACGTCGTCTGGCAGCCAGGAGAATGGTGAGGCCAACGGCGATCGAGACTGGCCCGAACAGCCCCTTGACCAGGTCTGCGCTCGGGGAGAAGACGATGGCTCCGACCAGCGCACCTGCAATGGACGGTGGCAACGTCAGCAGCAACGTGGTCCGGTCAACGCGCAGTGCCCCACTCTTCAGCCACGCCAGAGCTCCGCTGGACATCCCGAACGCCTGGGTCACGATCGACAGCTTGAGCGCGGTCACAGGATCGAGCTGATAGACGAACATCATCGCCGGAATGAAGACGAGTCCACCGCCCACCGCGGTCGCGTTCCCGAGCGTCGCACCTGCGACTCCGAGCAGCACCAGAGGCCAGTGCCTCTGAGCCAGCTCCATCGGATCGTCGAACCCGACGAGTAGAACGAGGAGCCAGAGCACGAGAAAGACGAACAGGCCGGGAGTCCAGTACTTGAGCCGTCTCTCCGGGCCCGAGCCTGCTTCGTCCTCCCCTGCCGAGTCATCTTCGCGAGTCGTCACGACGCGGTGACCCGCGTTGGTTCACTCTCGGCCGCAACTCCGGCTTCCACTCCGCCGAGACCCTCGGCATCGGCGCCGTCGGCGCCAGCTTCGACGTCCTTCCACACCATATGGATCCACTTCGTTCCTCGATACCTCGCTTCGAGAAAGATCACCATGACCGTGAGGTGCACGACAAAACACCACCAGGCACCGACCAGCCCCCATCTCGCGGACGCCCAGACGGTCAGTGGCACGAAAACGAGCCATGCACTCCCGACGTTGACGAGCATCGAGTACGTCGTGTCACCCGCGCCGCGCAACGCTCCGGAGATCAGGTTGAAGCGCAGGTCGAGCAGCAAACAGACGCAGACTACGAGAAACAGAGGGCTCGCGTAGTGCAACAGTTGATCGACCTCTTCGGCCTTGACGAACGCCCGCATGAGCGCCTCCGGAAAGCCGACGTAGATGATCGAGCACAGCGCCGTCAGGACCAGGCCGATGTTCCAGAGTCGAGCGACGGCGCGGCGCGCATCCGTCAGCTGCCGTGCGCCCAGGCACTGACCGACGAGAGTCGTTGCACCCACGGCCAGCGCGACACCCAACATGAACGCCACGCTCCACGCCTGGATGACGGCATTGCTGGCGGCCATCTCGGCAGTGCCCAGTCGGGCCACCACCGCCGAGAACAGTGCAATTCCTCCCATCTCCATGAAGAACTGGATGCCGATCGGAAGGCTCACACCAATCATCGAGCGCAGGAGCTTCCAATCGAGTCCCCACGTCTGGAACAGCTGGAATTCCGTGCGCCAACGCCGCGAGACGAAAATCGACGCCATCAACCCGGCGCCGACGACCATCTGCGCGATGATGGTGCCCAGAGCTGCCCCTTCGGCCCCCATGGCTGGCATACCGAACTTGCCAAAGATGAAGAGGTAGTTGAAGCCACAGTTGAGCGCCAGCTGAATCCAGGCGCTCCACATGGGGATGTCTGTGCGGCCCAGCCCTCGATAGAAGTTGTCGGCCACGGCAAGGAAGGTCAGCCCGAACGCACCGAGGATCCGGATCTGCGAGTAGGCCAGTGCGGTCTGCTGAAGGCCGGGCTCGGCACGGGTCAGAGCGAAGATCGCCGGCATCACGAACCAGCAAAGCAGGATCAAGAATCCCGCGCCGATGGCCATGAATATGCCCTGCCACAGGGCCGCGCCGACTGCGCGCTTGTCATCGGCTCCATACGCTTGGGCCACGAAGGTATTGACCACCGTGATCAGGCCGAAGAAAAAGCTCAGGAACCACCACGTCAACAGGTTCCCGAGCCCCACGGCTCCAAGCTCCAGCACGCCGAGACGTCCTACCATCATGGTGTCGATGACACCCATGGCGGTGTACGAAGCCGTCGAGACCAACACCGGCGCCACGATCCGCCCGATGTGTCGATAGGAGGTATCGATTCGTTTGTCCATCGGTCAACTCACTCGTCTTTCACTACCGTGCTCTGTGGCAACGGTGATAGCTGGTGATCAGACCGGGACACGCTCGCCTGGGATTCGACAGGTCTCAAGAACCAAGAACCCCGGTCGCTCGCGCGTCCCGGGGTTCTCATTCGATTGCCTGCTACGTCAGAGGCAGGTCATTGCAGAGGAGATCCGGTCGCGATACTCGTCATCGGAACGAGGGTCACCACGATCGAGGGTCTGGTCGCGCGAGTCTGCGCTGCGACGGTCTGCGTCGCACCGTGCTCACTCGCCAGCCCGATCAGGGCGAGCGTCGTTCTGGTGGTCTCGTTATCGCACATGGGAATCTCCGACGGGCAAGCTAACAAACCATCACGTGGTGGTCAAACCCCGAGCAGCGCTTCGAACTGAGATGCCATCCGCGGACCGGCTCCAGCGTCTTCGTGCTTGAAGAAGACATAGACGGACGACCACTTCATCGCGCGAATCCGCTCGGCCCAGGACTCGAGGTCCTGACTCGTGTAGTCCTCGCGTCGCAGCCGCAGGTAGCCCCAGTCAGACGTCTGGCGAAGTTCGACCGGCAGCTCCTTGCCACCGTCCGCACAACACAGAGCCACCGCAGCGCCTTCGAGCAACTCGTAGGTGCTCGAGTCGAACCAACTGCGATGGCGAAACTCGATCGCTACGGGAACCTCACGGGGCCATGTCTCCAGAAACGCGGACAAGAGATCCGTGTCTCGACGGAGATACGGCGGCAGCTGCAGCAGAAACGGTCCCCGCTTCTCGCCGAGGACCTCGGAGGTCTTCACCAGATACTCCACCGAATCCTGCTTGTCCTGAAGCGCCTTCTGATGAGTGATGCGCCGCGACACCTTCAGCACGAATCGAAACCCATCGGGCACGGAGTCGCGCCAGGTCTCCAGGGCCTCGGTCTTGGGCATCCGGTAGAAGGTGTTGTTGATCTCGACGGAGCGCAGCTTGGATGCGTAGTACTCGAGCATCCTCTTCTGCGGCAGATCTTCGGGGTAGAACGGACCCTTCCACTCCTTGTAGGAGAAACCACTGGTCCCGACGAAAACCTGCACGGCCCGCGCGCCTCAACCGTTCAGGTAGTGCGCCGCCGGCTGCGGCCGCCCGAAGAAGTAGCCCTGTCCCAACTCGAAGCCGAGCTCGCGACAGATGTCGGACTCTCCTCGCCGCTCGATTCCTTCCGCCAGTGGCTTGATCCCGATCTCACGGACCAGATCGACCAGCACACGAATCATCTCTCGCCGGGGGCCAGAGACGCGATCGAGGTCTTTGATCAGCGAGCGGTCGAACTTGAGGAACTCGGGAGACAACTCCGAGAGCTCGATCAACCGAGACCTGCCTTTGCCGAAGTCGTCGAAAGCCAGCTCGACTCCGAGCTCCGCCAGACGGTCTCGACAGCTACGGAACTCGCCGATGTCTGTGATCGTCATCTCATGGATCTCGAGGACCAGGCGGCGGCCGGGAAGCAGGTCTCTGACGTGCTGAATGGAGGCAACCAGCTCGTCGGGGTCCTCGACTTCCCGTGGATGAGAGTTGAGGAACAAGACCTGATCGGCCGGCAGCTTGCCGGCCTCGGTGGCTCCATAGTCGCGCAGGCCAGCGGTCAGCTCGCCCACGAGCCCGAGGCTCTCGGCCGCGGCAAATAGCTCCTCAGGCATCCGAGGCAGCTTGTCCGAGTCTCCGCGCCCGAGGAGCTCGAACCCCATCAGGCTCTCCGAATCGAGATCGACGACCGGCTGGAACTCGGCCGCCAGCTGGCGCTCGCGAACCATCTGCTCGAAGTCGCTCTTGTGCTTGAGCGTTTCGCGCATCACGCGAATTGCGTCCATGTCGATCGACATCGTCGTCCTGAATCCGGCCGCTTCGAGCGACTGAACGAGCCTGAACTCGAGGTCCGCAAAGTGAATGACGTCCCCCGGCCGCAGGGCCTGATCACCTTCGATCTTCTCGAGGTTCACGAAGGTCCCGTTCGTGCTGTCCAGATCGCGCACGATGATGCCGTCGCCTTCTGCTATCAGCTCGGCGTGCCTCGTCGAGATTGCAGCCGAAGGCAGGACCAGCTGACAGTCTTCGTGACGCCCCACCACAAACGGCAGAGGGGCCACCTCCGTGCGCCACGAAGAGGCTCTCTCGTCGACCAACCCCTCCAGGAACCACGAGACTTTCACTACAGATCCATCCCTTCCGATGCGTCCGCGCCGGCCGTTGCAACCAGCCCCGTACCAGAATCTGGTGTACCCAAGGCCCCTAGTCTAGCGAGCCCATCGCGCGTTCCACCAATCACGACCTCCCGAGCCCTGCGCGCGTCAGGGACCGCCCACTCTCTTCGAACGTCCCCCTCGGTCGAAAGCGATCACCCTGCGCTCACTCGCGAGTGGTGTCTCAGCGGCTCGACGTGAAGGTCCGCCGGCTCAGGCTCCCAGCAGCCTGCGCATGTAGGGAGTAGCAAACGTACCCTGCGGGTCGAGCCTCCCCCGAATGTCGGCAAACTCGCCCCACTTGGGATATAGCTGCTGCAGGTCTTCCGCTTGCAGGCTGTGCATCTTGCCCCAGTGAGGCCGGCCTCCGTGATTTCGAAACACGGCTTCGGCATCGTCGAAGAAAGGACCGTGCTCGAGATTCGCCGCCTGATGAAGTGAGAGCGTCACCACTCGCTGGCCGTGAGCCATGCTGAGGAGCGCCGGCTCCGGGGCGACGGTCCGATACTCCAGGGGCCACGTGATGTCCTGGTGGCGGCCTCGCATGAGCTCTCGGATCTCCTGCCAACACTCGAGACCTCGATCGGCGTCCACGGCGTACTCGATCTCGTTGAATCGTCGATTGCGCTGCGACGGAAAGATCTTCCCACTGCTGCCGACTCGCTCACCGGTCAGGCCCTGTTCGTCGTCCTGACGTTCGAAGTCCTCTGGCTCGTCGGTCGGATCCAGAGTCTTGACCAGGCAGGCATCACGGTCGCTCACCCAGAAGAATTCGAAGTGACGATGACCATCGATGAGGCTCTGCAGATCTGCCGCCACTTCATCGAAAGGTGCGATGCGCGTGCGCTCATGCAACTTGAACTTAGGTACCAGGCGCAACGTGACATCGACGAGTACCCCCAACGCTCCGAGAGAAGCCTGCACCGCGGAGAGCATCGCGGGGTCCTTCTGGGCGCTGCACTCGACGACGCGACCCTGCCCGTCGACCAGCGTTGCTCGCACTACGAGACCCGACATCGACGGCACGTCTCGGCCGGTGCCATGCGTCGCAGTGGCAATCGCGCCGGCTACGGCCTGCCGATCGATGTCGGGAAGAGTTTCGAGCGCAAAACCCGCTTCGCGCAGCGGCTTCTCCAACTCGTAGAGCTTCGCGCCCGCACCCACGGTCGCCGTAGCTCCCTCGGAGTCGATCGTGCGAACACCGCCGAGTGATCCGAGCAGAACCGTCGTACCGGTGGTTGCGCAGAGAGGGGTGAACGAGTGACCGGTGCCGGCCACGCGAACGGTCTCTCCAACGGCCGCCGACTCCTTGACCGTCGTCACCACCTCGTCGAGTGTCGTCGGCCTGACCACGCGCCTCGGTCGCCAAGAGACCGAGCGTGACCAGTTCGACCACTCTTCGGGCTCCTGCACAGGCCTTGGAAGACCTCTCGCCAGCCCAGCTCTCTCGAAGCTCGCAAGAGCTGCCGCAGCAAACCCTCCCCCCAACACCCGTCGCCGACTCAGCTCACTCAAAGCACCATCTCCTTTCGGTCGCTCCTTTCGGTCGCCCGCCTCTGCGCCGCGGGGGTCTGCACGCTGGTCTCGGACTCTGCGCCGATGACCGAACGCTCCGAACCACCTCGAGCGACGGCCACTGCGAGCGGCTACTGCGAGCGGCCCCGGGCGCTGACTCTCCACCGCTCGGCCACCACACCCTCTCGATAGGGATGAATGAAGTCGTAGAGGTTGACCGTGGGGTCGCAGTGCGACACGAGGAGGCGAGCCTTCGATCCACGCGACAGCGGCCTCTCATCGGATGTGAACTCGACGATGCCGTGCTCGTCCCCGCCGAAGTGGTACTTGACGCTCCGGAGCTCGACAAACTCGGGTCGAGCGTTGGGCTCGAAAGCCATGGACTTTCCCCCGGCGTCCACCGTGATGCGGTCAGGAGACGGCTGAGAGATCGCAGTCGTGAGGACAAAAAGAGAGGGCTCGAAATCGTCGAACACCTCTCCCGTGCGCCCTCCGATCTGGCGGTACTGAACATCCATGAAGCAGTACGAGCCAACCTGCAGGTCGGTCACACCGTCGAGCTTGGAGTCGATGTCGTAGGTCCCGGTCCCGCCGACCGAGAACGCGGGCACATCGATGCCGGCATTATCGATCGTCTGGCGGACCGCGAGGCAGTCGGCCAGCGCAGCCTTCGAGCGCCGCTCACGCTCGGCGTGGCCAACGACGTGCATCACGTGCCCGGCGTAGGCCTGAACTCCGGCGAGTCTGAGAGACGCCGATCGCGAGATCTGCCGCGCCAACTCAAGCGCTTGCGCAGGCACGATCCCGGTGCGACGGGTGCCGGTGTCCAAGCCCAGAAACACGTCGACTCGAGCTCCTCGACTGATAGCCATCGACTCGAGGTCCCGAACGCCATCCGGATGGTCGACGACGATGGCCACCCCGGGCGCATGAATCGCCAGTCTCACGAAGCGCTCGAGCTTCTCGGCGGTCGCGACCGGAGACGTGATGAGGAT
>JANQPS010000375.1 GCA_028285365.1 Thermoanaerobaculia bacterium
CGCAGCTGCGTGGCCACCGCCCCGAGAGCACCAGCGCGACTTCGCGAGCCGCTCGTCGCCGCGTGGCAGGTCGCATGCGCTCCGGCGGATCTCCTGAACGATCTGGCCAGCTTTCGCCCTGTGCAGAGCGCCAAGTGGATCGGAGCTGACGAGACCTGAAACCTCACGTTCTGCGGGACTTCGTCGGCTGGCTGCGTGGTGGACGGCTGGCCGCAAAATCGATCGGGGAACGCGAAGCGCCCCGAACTCATTAGAATCGGCTCACCGTCTCGCCGAGACACTCGACGCGGAGACACACAACGCGCTTGTAGCGAGCACCTTCTCGCTGCCCTGAGGCAGCGGGGCTGCTCGATGCTCGCCTTGGTCCATTTGAACTGGAGGAATTCATGACCGCCATTACCGACATGGTCGCCTTCGAGAAGGACGGCGACGTCGCCGTTCTCAAGATCAACAACCCCCCCGTCAATGCGCTGTCGCACGGCGTGCGCAAGGGGCTGCTCGAAGGCATGAAGATGGCCGAGGCCGACGAGGACGTCAAAGCCGTCGTCATTCACTGCGAAGGGCGAACCTTCATCGCGGGCGCGGACATCTCGGAGTTCGGCAAACCCATGCAGGAGCCAGGGCTCAAAGAGACCCAGGACGCCATCGAGGACTCGTCGATGCCGGTGGTTGCCGCAATTCACGGCACGGCTCTCGGAGGCGGCCTCGAGGTTGCGATGACCTGCCACTACCGTCTTGGCGTTCCGAAAGCTCAGTACGGCCAGCCGGAGGTCAAGCTCGGTCTCTTGCCGGGTGCCGGCGGCACGCAGCGCCTACCGCGCATCACCGGTGTCCAGAAGGCGCTCGAGATGTGCGTCATCGGCAATCCGATCGGCTCGCCAGAGGCGCTCGAGACCGGTCTCATCGACGAGCTGGTCGAAGACGGCGACCTGCTCGAAGCAGCCAAGGCGTTTGCACGGCGCGCGGTGTCCGAGAACTGGCCGCTCAAGAAGGTTCGCGACCGTGACGAGAAGCTGGCTGACGCCAAGGCGAATCCGAGCATCTTCGACGACTTCCGACGCAAGGTTGCTCGCAAGACGCGAGGCTTCATGGCCCCCGAGTACAACATTCGTTGCATCGAGGCCGCGGTGGAGCTGCCGTTCGACGAAGGACTTCAGCGCGAGCAGGAGCTGTTCGTCGAGGTCATGACGAGCCTCCAGTCGCAGGCACAGCGCTACTACTTCTTCTCCGAGCGGCAGGCGAACAAAGTTCCGGACATCACCAAGGAGACGCCGCTGCGTGAGATCCGCAAGGTCGGCGTCCTCGGCGCGGGAACCATGGGTGGCGGCATCGCCATGAACTTTGCCAACGCTGGCATCCCGGTGGTGATCGTCGAGCGTGACCAGGAGGCCATCGATCGCGGCCTCGGCGTCGTACGCAAGAACTACGAGCGGACCGCAAAGCGAGGCCGCATCTCGATGGAAGACGTCGACAAGCGGATGGAACTGCTCCAGCCGGCACTCGACAAGGGAGCGTTTGCGGACGTCGATATGGTGATCGAGGCCGTCTTCGAGGACATGGAGCTCAAGAAGAGCATCTTTGCCGAGCTCGATGGCATCTGCCGCGAGGGAGCGATTCTCGCCACCAACACCTCGGCACTCGACGTCAACGAGATCGCGGCCATGACGAAGCGTCCCGAGGACGTGATCGGGCTGCACTTCTTCAGCCCAGCCAACATCATGCGGCTGCTCGAAATGGTGCGGGCAACCAAAACCGGTCAGGACGTCGTCGCCACGTGTCTCAAGCTGTCGAAGGCCATCGGCAAGATCCCGGTCGTCGTCGGCGTTTGCCCTGGCTTCGTCGGCAATCGGATGCTCTTTCAGCGCGGAATCGAGGCCAATCAACTGATTCTGGAAGGCGCGTCCCCGTATCAGGTGGACCAGGTCATCTACGACTTCGGTTTTCCGATGGGCCCGTTCGCCATGTCTGACCTCGCTGGCCTCGACATCGGCTGGAAGGAGGAGACCTCGAGCAGCAGTACGGTGCGCGAGATCCTCTGTGAGAGCGGTCGCAGAGGTCAGAAGAACGGTCGCGGCTACTACGTCTACGACCCCGAGACTCGGGCGTCGGCTCCCGACCAGGAGGTCCTCGACATCATTGCGGACTTCGCCAAGAGCAAAGGCATCGAGCAGCGTGAGGTCTCTGACGAGGAGATTCGCGATCGCTGTCTCCTGCCGATGGTCAACGAAGGCTGCAAGATCCTCGAAGAAGGTAAGGCCATGCGGGCTTCGGACATCGACGTGGTGTGGGTCAACGGCTACGGCTGGCCGGTCTACCGCGGCGGCCCGATGTTCTGGGCAGAGAGCGAAGGCCTCGGCAACATCGCCGAGAAGATCAAGGGTTTTGGCGACTCGATCGGAGGCGATCACTGGGCCCTGTCGCCGCTCCTCGAGAAGCTCGTTGCCGACGGTCAGGGATTCGCGGATCTCGAGCCGCAGACGATCCGCTGACCACCCTGAAGGGAGAGCACTGCGCGTGGGCGTGAGTGCTCTCCGGAACGAGGTCCGTATGACGCTGGAAAACTCGTCACCACGAGTGTGAGTGTTTCCAGCTCATCGGGCCTGGTGTCCTCATCGAGTCTCGCTGGGAGACTCGAGGCTTCGTCGCCGTCAGCCGGTCGGGTCGAGAGCGCTCCGACCGTCCGATGCCGCGCGCCCTCACGTTGGACGTCTCGTGGCCGGGTCGTGCCTGCGGTGGTGATCGTTTGGACGCTGGTCGGGTGCGCGCACGTGTGGGGGCAGCCTGACGCTGGTGTCTCATCGGCCGTGCTCGCCTCGGACGAGGTCCTGATCTGGCGTCCCGGGACCTCGGATGCCGATGGTCTCCGACCGGGCGACGTGGTCCTCTCGATGTCGGCCTCCGGTACCGGTGACTTGCTCGCGATGACCGAGTTCGTTGCGGACTGGAGCTACGACGGCGTGATCGAAGCCGACGTTCGCCGCGGCGCCCGGCGGCTCGAACGCGGGATTCCGATCAACAGCTCCGCCGAGCTCCTACGTCCCGACTTTACGCCGAGCTATCAAGAACGCTTCGAGGATCTGATCGAAGAGGCCGAGAGGGACCCGGAAACCGAGGAGGAGCCGCGCGCCAACGTCGTCGACGCCTTCGTAGAGTTTGCACGCGACCTGGATTCTGCTGGGCACCCCGAGGTGGCGATCTGGCTCGATTGGGTGGCGCTCTCCCTGTTGCCGCGCGCCCCCTGGACAAGACCGCTTGTCGTCGATCTGCTCGAGCGCAGCGAGCGCGTCGGTATGGCCTACTGGCGTTACCGAGCTTTGAGCTTGTTGGCGACGAGGTCTCCAGACTCGTCCGAACAGCTTGCCGATCAACTCGGTGGTGGTTCGGCTGCCACGTGGTTCGAAGACGCTCGGGCGACCGTCCAGAGTGCGGGTTGGACACGGCGGTCCCAAGCCATGCGCTTGGCAAGCCTCTACGACGTGTGGAGGAGCTGGGCGTTGTCTACTGGCGACCTGGATCTCGCCCGGAGCCTCGGAGAGGAGGCACTCGAGACAGCACTCGAGCACTTCGCCGGAGGTCGCTACGAAGCGATGTTTTCCAGCAACCTCGCCATCGTGCTGTTGGACACTGGCGACTTCACCCGTGCGGATCACCTGCTGCGTCGGTCACTCGAGATCCATCGCCAGCACTCCGCGGATCTCGATGATGTCCCGGCCACTCTGGTCAATCTCGGGATCCTGGCTCGCGAGAGTGGCGATCTGCGAGAGGCGCGTCGGCTGTTCGAAGAGGCGCTCGAAACGAGACTCGCCGCCAATCCCGAGAATCTGGAGATCGCGGGTGTGCTCAACAACCTCGGTGTGGTGACCCAGGATCAGGGTGATCTTGCGGCGGCACAGAGCTATCTCGAGCAAGCGCTCGCGATGCGGCGCCGCCTGGACCCTGACAATTTGGGCTCGATCGCCGGCGTTCTCAACAACCTGGGCAACGTTGCCAAGGATCGCTGGGACTTACGTCTGGCTCGGACCCGGTACCTCGAGTCCTTGAAGATACGCGAGCAGCAAGCTCCTCGCGGTCTGAGGACGGCTGGAGCCCTCAACAACCTCGGTTTGGTGGCCTGGAGGCAAGGGGATCTGCAAGCGGCGCGCGGATACCTCACACAGGCTCTCGACATCGTGCAGGAGAAGGCTCCGGACGGTGTGGCCATGGGGTGGGTGCTCCAGAACATCGGTGGCCTCACGCTGGAAGAGGGGGATGTCGAGCTTGCGGCGGAGCTGCATGAGCGCGCGCTCGAAGTCAGCATGCGGTTGGCCCCCGAGGGTCTCGACGTAGCCGACTGTCACGAGAATCTGGCGCTGGTGGCCATCGAGCGAGACGAGCTCGAGGTGGCGGCGGACCATCTCGGTCGATCACTGGCTATCGTAGAGCGACTTGCTCCTGAAGGCCTTGCCTCGGCGCGGCTGTCGCGGCTGTTGGGCGAGATCGCGATGGCCCAGGGAGACCTTGAGCTCGCCCGAACGCATTGGACCCGGTTCCTTCGCATCAACGAGCAGTTGGCACCTCGGTCGCCGGACGTTGCCGAAGCTCTGAGACTGCTCGCGACGCTGAGCCTGGCTCGCGGCGAGTCGCCGGTGGAGGCTCGGACACTTCTCGAGCAGGCCGTCGAGGTCCTCGAAGCCAATCCGGCGCGTTTTGGCGGTGCCCGAGCTCGCGAGTATCTCTCGGCGGCAACCCAGGCGACCTACCACGACCTCGTGCGCCTGCTCGTGACGCTCGGGGATCCGGTTGCTGCGATCGAGCAGGTCGAGAGGTCGCGTTCCCGTGTACTTGCGGAGTCGCTCGCCCAGCG
>JANQPS010000377.1 GCA_028285365.1 Thermoanaerobaculia bacterium
CGGTCGCAAGGGTGCAGAGGTGGACAAGCTTCGCGACGACATCACCCGCAAGATGGGTCGTGAGGTGCACGTGAACATCCAGGAGATCTCGCGCCCCGAGCTCGACGCTCAGCTCGTCGCCGAGAACATCGCCGGCCAACTGCTGCGCCGCGTGGCGTTCAGGCGGGCCATGAAGAAGGCCATGGAGTCCGCGTTCCGCTTCGGAGCCAAAGGAATCAAGATCATGGTGTCCGGTCGTCTGGGCGGCTCTGAGATCGCTCGCTCCGAGTGGTATCAGGAGGGTCGCCTGCCGCTACACACGCTCAAGGCCGAGATCGACTACGGCTTTGCCGAAGCGCGAACGACCTACGGCGTCATCGGAGTCAAGGCCTGGGTCTACAAAGGCGATCTGTCGCGCGAGCGCGTTCACCGCGCCATCGCCTGAGCGTGACTGAAGGTACTGCACAGGAGTCCAAGAAATGTTGATGCCAAAAAAGGTCAAGTACCGAAAGCGACAGCGTGGTCGCCGGCGAGGTACTGCCAAGGGCGGATACGAGGTCTCGTTTGGCGACTACGGTCTGCAGGCCATGGAGGTCGGCTGGATCACCTCACGCCAGATCGAGGCGGCTCGTGTCGCCATCACTCGTCACATCAAGAGAAGTGGAAAGGTCTGGATTCGGATCTTTCCCGACAAGCCGATTACCAAGAAGCCTCTCGAAATGAGAATGGGTAAAGGTAAGGGGCCCCCGGAAGGCTGGGTAGCGGTCGTCAAGCCGGCACGCGTCCTGTACGAGCTCGAGGGTGTGCCTCTCGAGCTGGCCAAAGAAGCCATGCGTCTGGCGTCCCACAAGCTGCCGATCAAGACCCGTTTTGTGGTTCGGCACGGGGCAGGAGAGCACTAGAGATGAATGCCGCCAAAGTAAGGGAGCTCTCGGATAGCGAGCTCCTCGACAAAGAGACGGAGCTCGCCGAGCGCTTGTTCACTCTTCGCCTCCAGAAGGTGACGGGGCAGCTCGAGAAGCCGTCGACGATCTCGGAAACCAAGCGGGACCTTGCACGGGTCCTGACCGTTCGCAAGGAACGCGCTCTATCTGCGCGCAGTGAGTCATGACTGAAGCCAACCTAAGCAGCAGCGAGAGCGAGCGTGGGCGACGCCAAGTGCGCGTCGGTACGGTGACCTCCGACAAGATGGACAAGACCGTCGTCGTGCGAGTCGAGCGCACCGTGACCCATCGCCTCTACAAGAGTCAGATGAAGCGGTCCTCCAAGTTTGTCGCCCACGACGAGGCCAACGAGGCCCGTGAGGGTGACGTGGTGCAGCTCGTTTCGACGAAGCCCTCCTCGAAGCGCAAGCGCTGGCGGGTTCAACGCATCGTCAAGCGAGCAGAGGGCTAGCGAGGTCTCGCGACGTTCTCATGCAGCGGAAGAGACAAACCTCGAAGTCCTGGCCTTAAAGCCGAAGCTGCTGCTGACGACGTCTTGCGAACTCAACCAAGGAACTCAACCGATGACCAACAGATTTTGGTTTAGAGAGTCACGACCATGATTCAGATGGGAACCGTGCTCGATGTTGCCGACAACTCGGGTGCGAAGAAGATCGCTTGTATTCATCTTCGGGAAGTCTCTGGTGCCACTTACGGTGGTCTCGGGGACGTGATTACGGCTTCCGTCAAAGAAGCGACGCCGGATGGCACGGTCAAGAAGGGCCAGGTGGTCAAGGCCGTCATCGTTCGGACTCGCAAGGAGCGTCGTCGTCGAGACGGCAGCTACATCCGGTTCGACAACAACGCCGCGGTGCTGATCAACGAGGCTCGAGAGCCGATCGGTACTCGTGTCTTTGGTCCCGTAGCCCGCGAGCTGCGTGAGCGTCGGTTCATGAGAATAGTGTCTCTGGCCCCAGAGGTGATCTGACATGCCGAAGATGAAACTGAAGAAGGAAGACCGGGTCCTGGTCGTTGCGGGTCGCAACAAGGGCGAAAAGGGGCGCGTGATGCGCGTTTTTCCGTCCACCGGCCGCGTGCTGGTCGAGGGTGTCAACAAGGTCAAGAAGCACACCCGTCCCAACCCACAGAAGCAGGTCCAGGGCGGTGTTCTCGAGACCGAGGCGCCGATCGACGCATCCAACGTCATGCTCCTCTGCCCGGAGAGCGGCAAACCAACTCGCGTCGGCCGCAAGCGTCTCCAGGACGGTAAAGGTGCGCGGGTTGCCAAGAAGAGTGGAGCCGTTCTCTCCTGAACCAGGGCAAGGACATCGCCCCACAATCCAGATCGAGACGATGCCTCTCGATTGTGTCTCTAGAAGTGAAGTGTCATGAGTGAAAACTACGTTCCGCGTCTCAAGTCCCAGTATGAGGACGAAGTCAGGTCCAAGCTCAAGGAAGAATTCTCCATTGCCAACGAAATGGCGATTCCTTGCTTGGACAAGATCGTGCTCAACATGGGCATCGGCGAAGCCAGCCGAAACATCAAGGTCTTGGACGGTGCGGCCGAGGAGCTTGCGCTGATTGCCGGTCAGCGACCCGTGATCACGCGGGCTCGCAAGTCGATCGCGGCATTCAAACTCCGTGAGGGAATGCCGATCGGTTGTCGAGTCACCCTGAGGCGCGACTCGATGTGGCACTTCCTGGATCGTCTCATCGCCGTCGCCCTGCCTCGAGTTCGCGACTTCCGGGGCGTCTCCAACAAGGCGTTCGACGGTCGCGGCAACTACACCTTGGGAATTCGCGACCATCTCATCTTCCCGGAGGTCGACCACTCGAAGACCGAAGGCTCGCAGGGCATGAACATCACCTTCGTGACCACCTCTGCCAACAACGAACAGGCGTTCTTCCTCCTCAAGGAGCTCGGAATGCCGTTCGCCCGGTAGCCGCGGCTAGACCCCGTAGCGGCTCAGGAGCATCTGACCCATGACCATGACAGATCCGATCGCGGACCTCCTCACTCGAATCCGCAACGCCATCATCGCCAAACACGATCGCCTGGAGGCGCCGTCCTCCAAGCGCAAGCACGCGGTGTGCCGCCTGCTCGAGGAGCAGGGTTACATCAAAGGTTTTCGTGTTCACGAACGCCCGCCGGCGAAGTACGTCGAGATCCTTCTCAAGTACGACGGCAACGGCAACTCTGCGATCACCCGCATGGAGCGTGTCAGCAAGCCCGGGCGTCGCGTGTACTCGGCCGCGGACGACCTCCAGCCTGTGCTCAACGGTCTGGGTGTGGCCATCGTGTCCACGTCGCTGGGACTCCTCACTGACGCTCAGGCGCGTGCGCGCCGAGTGGGTGGCGAGGTCCTCTGCGAGATCTGGTAGCACGACCCGGCCACCCGTCTCGAACAGACTTCTCACGACCAATCAGTCTCAATCAGTCTTCCAGCAACCGTCCACGCTGAACCAAATCAGTCGCACAGCAAGCCGCAAGAGGACGACGTCATGTCTCGCATAGGAAATCTACCGATCACGATCCCCAACGGGGCCAAGGTCGACGTCTCAGACGACGCGATCACCATAGAAGGTCCCAAGGGGAAGCTCTCACAACCGACCCACGAAGGCATCGAGATCGCCATCGACGACGGTCGGATCTCCGTCAGCCGGAGTGGCGAGACGGGTCCTGAGCGCGCGCGTCACGGACTCGTGAGAGCCCTGATTGCGAACGCGATCACTGGAGTCACCGAAGGCTTCAAGAAAGAGCTCGAGATCGTTGGCGTCGGCTACCGGGGTGAGGTCAAGGGTCGTGCCGCCGAGTTTGCCCTCGGCTACTCGCATCCCGTGATCTTCGACATCCCGGACGGCATCGAGCTCGAGATCGACAAACAGAACAAGATCACGGTGACCGGTATCGACAAGCAGGCCGTGGGCCAGGTTGCCGCCGAGATCCGCAGTCTCCGCAAACCCGACGCCTACAAGGGTAAGGGCATTCGCTACTCCGACGAGGTCGTGCGTCTCAAGGTCGGTAAGGCGACTGGCGCGGCCGCAGGATAGTCAACGAAGGGCGAACGACCAGACTCACTCGCAGTCACTCGAGAATCGCTAGGCGCAGGAATCGAAGCCGGACGCGCTGCTGATCCTCACGCCTGAACCGAACGCCCAAGAACAAACGATCCCAGATCAAACAACCAGATCGCAATCACCAGATCACACGAGAAGAGAAGAGATATGAGTGATCTACGCAAGAAGACAGTCGCTATCAAGAGAGGCCGCCACCAGCGGGCTCGCTACAGAGTGCGGAGCAAGGTCTCCGGCACCCCTGAGCGACCGCGTCTCGCGGTTCACAAGAGCCTCCGCTACATCTATGCCCAGCTGATCGACGACAGCACCGGGAGGACCATGGCTTCCGCGTCCTCGCAAGAACCGTCGATCCGCTCGGCGCTCGAAGGTACGAAGAACAAGGCCGCTGCGCGAGCCGTCGGTGAGAAGATCGCCGAGCGTGCGAAGGAGCAGGGAGTCGAGAAGGTCGTCTTCGACCGCGGCGGATACGTGTTTCACGGCAAGGTCAAAGAAGTGGCCGACGGCGCCCGCTCCGCGGGCCTGATCCTCTAGGAGAACGACGTGGCAAGGGATGGACAGCTCGACGGAGACCTGTTCGAACAGGTCGTACATATCAACCGAGTCACCAAGGTCGTCAAGGGCGGCAAGAACTTCTCCTTTTCCGCGCTGGTCGTCATCGGCGATGGCAACGGGCGTGTCGGCTACGGCAGTGGCAAGGCCAAGGAGGTTCCTGCAGCTATCCGCAAGGGGATCGAGGTTGCCAAGAAGAACCTCGTTTCGGTCCCGCTCAAGGGCACGAGCATTCCTCACGAGGCCCTGGGTGTCTTCAGTGCCGGTCGCGTGCTGTTGAAGCCCGCCTCCGAGGGAACGGGTGTCATCGCAGGTGGCCCTGTCCGCGCCGTGCTGGAGTGCCTCGGCGTCCAGGATATTCTCAGCAAGTCGCTCGGCACGACGAACCCGCAGAACGTCGTCAAGGCGACCTTCGCAGCGCTCCTCTCCCTGCGCAACGAGCGGCAGGTCAGAGAGCTCAGAGATCTTCCACCCGAAGACGAATCGGGTGCTGAAGCTGGAGCGGCGTGATGGCCAGTCAGATCAAGATCGAACAAGTCAAGAGCCCGATCGGCTACCCGAAGAACCAGCGCGAGGTTCTGCGGAGCCTCGGACTGCGTCGCATTCGCCACGTGGTCGAGCGCGAGGACACACCGGCCGTTCGCGGCATGGTTCGCAAGATTCAGCATCTCGTCAGGATCGTCGAGGAAGCGTAGAGGACACACGTCATGAAGTTGCATGAGCTCAAGCCAGCACCCGGGAGCCGACACAAGAAGAAGCGAGTGGGCCGTGGACCAGGCTCGGGTGTCGGTAAGACATCCGGTCGAGGCCACAATGGTCAGCGTTCGCGGTCCGGCTACAGTCGTCGGGCGGGATTCGAAGGTGGTCAGATGCCGCTCATCAGGCGAGTGCCGAAGCGGGGATTCACCAACATCTTCCGCGTCGAGTACTCGATCGTGAACCTCCGCGACCTCGAGTCGTTCGAGGGAACCGTGGGGCCCAAAGAGCTGCTTGCCCGCGGACTCGTGCGCAAAAACCGCCCCGTGAAGGTTCTCGGTGACGGCGAGTTGACCAAGACACTCACCGTCCAAGCACACAAATTCAGTGCGTCCGCCCGCAAGAGCATCGAAGAGAAGGGTGGCACCTGCCAGGAGCTGCGTTCGTGATCGATAGCTTTCGCAATATCTTCGCGATTCCGGAGCTGCGGAATCGTCTGCTGTTCATGTTCGGGATGCTGGCCGTCTATCGGATTGGCTGTCACATCCCCACGCCAGGTGTCGATCCGTCGGCATTGCTGGAGTTCATGCAGCAGTTCGAGGGCACGCTCCTCGGATTCGTGAACACGTTCACGGGTGGCAGCCTGGGTCGTGTCGCGATCTTCGCGCTCGGGATCATGCCGTACATCACATCGTCGATCATCCTGCAGCTGCTGACGGTCGTGTGGCCATACCTCGAGAAGCTCTCGAAGGAAGGCGAGCTGGGACGACGAAAGATCACCCAGTACACTCGCTACCTGACCATCGTGATCTCACTGATCCAGTCTTCGGTTCTGGCCAACCTCGTTCAGAGCATGAGCACACCTGGTGGTGCCTCTCTTGTTCCGAATCCCGGTTTTGGCTTCGTCGCGATGACGATGTTGTCTCTGACCACCGGCTGTGCCGTTGTCATGTGGCTCGGCGAACAGATCAGCGAGCGCGGGATCGGCAACGGCATTTCGCTCATCATCTTCGCCGGTATCGTCGTCGGCCTGCCCGGCGCGATCATCTCGACCGTGAGCCAGATGCAGAGCGGTCAGATGTCACTCATCAAGGTGCTGCTGCTGGTCGTGTTCATGGTCGCCGTGGTTGCGTTCATCGTCTACATGGAGCGGGCTCAGCGACGGATTCCAGTTCAGTACGCGAAGCGGGTCGTCGGCCGCAAGATGTACGGTGGGCAGAGCACTTACCTGCCTCTTCGAGTGAACACCGGTGGTGTCATTCCGGTGATCTTCGCTAGCTCGATCGTGACCGTTCCGGCCGCGGTGGCAGGGATGTTCCAGCAGGAGTGGTTGCAGAAGATCTCTGATGCGATTCAGTGGGGTCAGCCGATCTACTACGTCTTGTACGTCACGGCGATCATCTTCTTCTGCTACTTCTACGTGTCGATCATCTTCAACCCGACCGATCTCGCAGAGAACATGCGCAAGTACGGCGGTTTCATTCCCGGCATCCGCTCGGGTCGTCGCACCGCGGACTACATCGACCGAATCCTCACCAGGCTCACACTGGTCGGTGCCTTGTACCTGGCGGCGGTTTCCGTGTTGCCGGAGTTCCTGATCTCGGGATTCAAGGTCGGCGGGATTCCGTTCATCGGCGCCACTCTCGACTCCTTCACGCCTCTATGGGTGACCAACGGTTTGGGAGTTCAGTTCTACTTCGGCGGAACCTCGCTACTGATTGTCGTCGGTGTCGCGATGGACACACTCCAGCAGATCGAGAGTCAGCTCGTCATGCGTAACTACGAAGGCTTCATGAAGCGCGGGAGGATTCGTGGCCGGCGCTAAGTCTTCCTGTCGAATCGTGATGTTGGGAGCCCCGGGCTCTGGCAAAGGGACTCAGGCGGAGTCGCTTGCCGAAAGCCGAGGTATCCCGGCGATCTCCACGGGCGTGATGCTCAGGGCCGCCGTCGAGGCGGGTAGCGAGCTCGGTGGTCGTGTGAAGGACGTAATGGCGTCCGGTGCTCTCGTTGACGACGATCTCATGGCAGAGGTTGTTCGTGACCGGCTCGCCCAGAGTGATGCGGCCAATGGGTTCCTGCTCGACGGCTATCCGAGGACAGCGTCGCAAGCCGAGACGCTTGCCGCGATTCTGAAAGAGTCCGGGGCCGAGCTGGATCACGTCATCTACCTCGACGTTCCCGAGGAAGAACTCATCAATCGCGCTCTGCTCCGCAAGCGTGGTCCAGACGATGAAGAAGACGTCGTGCGTGAGCGCCTGACTGTCTACCGTGAGAAGACGGAGCCCCTCGTCGCGCACTTTCGCGCGGCTGGGCTCTTGCGCCATGTTGACGGCAACCAAGAGATCGAGGCCGTGACGGCCGCGATGCTCGAGGCCATCAGCTGAGGAGGTGGCGAGTGGTCGTGCTCAAATCCAAAGGTGAGATCGAGTTGATGGATCACGCCAACTCGATCGTCCAGAGCGTTCTCGACGAGATGGAGAGGATGATTGCGCCTGGGGTGAGCACGCTCGACCTCGATCGCCGCGCCGAAGCGATGATTCGTGAGGCGTCGGGTGTTCCTGCGTTTCTCGGGTACAACGGGTTTCCGGCGTCGCTGTGTACGTCGATCAACGATGTGATCGTCCACGGAATACCCAGTGACAAAGAAGTTCTGGAAGAAGGCGATATCATTGGTGTCGACTGTGGCGTCTTCTACAAGGGCTACTGTGGCGACTCTGCCAGGACCTTTGCCGTAGGGAGTGTCTCGAGCGAAGCCCGCCGGCTTCTCGATACCACGAGAGTCTCTCTGGAGCATGCGATTCAGGCGGTTCAGCCAGGTGGTCATCTCCACGACATCGGTCACGCGGTGGAGAGCCATGTCGAAGAGGCCGGGTTCGCGGTCGTTCGTGAGTTCGTCGGGCACGGTATTGGAACCGCCATGCACGAAGAGCCTCAGGTGCCGAACTTCGGGTCCAAGGGCACAGGCCGAAGGCTCAAACCGGGCATGGTGCTGGCCATCGAGCCGATGGTCAACGTCGGCGGGCCAGGCGTGAAGGTCGATGCCGACGGCTGGACTGCTCGAACGACTGACGGATCGCTCTCAGCGCACTTCGAATTCTCAGTTGCGGTAACCGAGCAAGGGCCGCAGGTCCTCGGGGTGGCCCGAGACGCCGCCGCCGCAACCGCCTGAGTCAACACTGAAGGGTAGTAGCTAGTGTCAAAGAAGGAAGAAGCGATCGAGGTCGAGGCAACCGTTGTCGAGACCCTGCCGAACGCGATGTTCAAGGTGGAGTTGGAGAACAAACACCAAGCTCTCGCTCATATCTCGGGGAAGATGCGCAAGCACTTCATCCGGATCTTGCCGGGCGACAAGGTCTTGGTCGAGCTGTCTCCATACGACCCGTCGCGCGGACGCATCGTCTACCGTCTCAAGAGCTGACCTAGTCAGCGGGTACTCAGCCAGATTTCAGGTTTGTAGGAGCTAGAAATGAAAGTCAGAGCATCAGTCAAGAGAATGTGCTCCAAGTGCAAGGTCGTCAGGCGGCACGGCGTGATTCGTGTCATCTGCGAGAATCCCAAGCACAAACAGAGGCAGGGTTGATCATGGCGCGAATTGCAGGAGTCGATCTCCCTCAGAACAAGCAGGTGTGGGTCGGTTTGACCTACATCTATGGCATTGGCAAGTCGAGTTCGTACAAGGTTCTCGACGAGGCCAACGTCCCGGCGACAACCAAGGTCCGTGACCTCACGGAAGAAGAGGCTCAGCGGATCCGTCAGGTCATTCAGAACAGCGTCACCGTGGAGGGTGATCTGCGCAAGGACGTGACCCAGAACATCAAGCGGCTGATGGAGATCGGTTCCTACCGAGGTGTCAGGCATCGCAAGGGGCTGCCGGTTCGCGGCCAGCGCACTAGCACCAACGCCAGGACTCGCAAGGGCCCCCGTCGCCTCAGCATCGCCGGTAAGAAGAAGGTCACGAAGTAGTCACCGTAGTCACCACACACTCGCGTGAGTCCTCTCACCGGCACCTCGAGACCGGGAGAGCGGGTGATCTCGGTCTCACCGCCGGCATTCTCGCAATCGAACGAAGACCGACGTCCCTTCCCACCACGATTCCGACACTGACCACACAGTCGAGCGAAACGGAACGTCGCCAGATCTGAGGAAACCATGGCAAAGGCAAAAGAGAAACGCAGCACGAAAAAGAAGGAGCGCCGCAATGTGCCGCATGGCGTTGCGCACATTCACGCTACCTTCAACAACACCATGATCTCGATCAGTGATGCTGACGGCAACGTCCTGACGTGGTCGTCCGCGGGTCGTAACGGTTTCAAAGGCTCCAGAAAGGGAACTCCGTTCGCCGCCCAGGTTGCAGCACAGAATGCTGCTCATCTGGCCCGCGACCTCGGAGTCCAGTCCGTCGACGTTCTGGTCAAAGGCCCAGGTGGCGGACGCGAGTCGGCCATTCGCTCGCTTCAGGCGGCGGGTCTCTCGATCAAGTCGATCAAGGACGTGACCCCGATTCCACACAACGGCTGCCGGCCGCGCAAGCGCCGTCGCGTCTGAGCGCAGACCGACTCTCCCTCGGGAACTCAAGAGGCAAGCCAGAACACAATCCATCGCAGTTGGTCGATGCGCGTCAGTCGACGAGCAGACCAGCATCGCGAGTCAGCTGCCCGAAGAGCTGCACGACACCGCAGCCGAGCGCAGCGTAAGAGAGAGGTAAGAGCCCATGCTTTGGAAAGGATTCCAGAAACCCAAGCGGGTCGACATCGATACCGAGACCCTGACCGACACCTACGGTCGCTTCTCCGCTCAGCCCTTCGAGCGCGGTTTTGGTACAACCATCGGTAACGCCATGCGCCGTTGCCTGCTGTCGTCGATCGAAGGCGCGGCCATCACCGCTATCCACATCGACGATGTGCTCCACGAGTTCTCGTCGCTCTCTGGCGTCGTCGAGGACGTCACCGACATCATCCTCAACCTCAAACAGGTGCCGTTTCGTTACGAGGGCGAGGAGCCCAAGATCCTCACCATCGATACCGAGGGCAGTCAAACCGTCACCGCCGGTGCCTTCGAAGGCGATCCCTCGGTGACCGTTTGTGACGATGACGTGGTCATTGCGACCCTCAACGAGGAGGCCAAGTTCCGTCTGGAGGCACGCCTCTCCAACGCGCGCGGCTACGTGAGCGCGGAGCGCAACCTCGACGAGACGATGGGTATTGGCTGGATTCCGCTCGACTCGGTGCATAGCCCCGTCAAGCGGGTGAACTACCACGTCGAAGCTGCTCGTCTCGGTCGTTCCACCGACTACGAAAGGCTCGTGCTCGAAGTCTGGACGAACGGGACGGTTTCGCCGGTCGAGGCCGTCTCGCGCGCTTCCATGCTGCTGAAGGATCACCTGACGATCTTCATCAACGCCGAGGAGGCGCTCGTCGAGCAGCCCGACACGCAGGCCGAAGAGGCGCTCACCGGCATGGATCTGCTTCTCGACAAGCACATCGACGAGCTCGACCTCTCGGTCCGTTCGGCCAACTGTCTCAAGAACGCCAACATCACCACCCTGCGCGATCTCGTCCGCAAGCAGGAGAAGGAAATGATGGAGACGAAGAACTTCGGCAAGAAGTCTCTCGAAGAGCTGCAGGAGCTGCTCGCCCGTCTTGGCCTCTCCTTCGGCATGGACGTCCCGGCGGCTTCGCCGAGCGCCATGGCCTGAGAAAGGTCCTTCGATGCGTCACAACAAGCGCTACAAAAAGCTGGGACGGACCAGCTCCCACAGGCGGGCGCTGCTGCGCAATCAGGTTGCGTCCCTGTTTCAGCACGGCCGAATCCAGACGACCCTCGCTAAGGCGAAGGCCACTCGGCCGGTCGCGGAGAAGCTCGTCACTCTCGGTCGGCAGGACACCGTACACGCCCGGCGACAGGTTCGTCGCTGGATCTCCGATCGCGATCTCGTCAAGAAGCTCTTCGATGAGATCTCGCCGCGTTTCACGGACCGCCCCGGTGGCTACCTGCGAGTCATCAAGCTGGGACCGCGCCGCGGTGACGGCGCCGAAACCGCGATTCTCGAGTTTGTGGACTACGAATTCGAGGCTGCCGACTGATTGTCTGGACGTCGATAGCACGCCATCTCGCGGCGTGCTCGTCGACTCGGCTTGTGCGGCGTAGCTCCGCTACGCCTCCGCACCTCGCTCCTGCGCAGCCACGATCTGACGCACTCTCGACGTCCAGACCCCGCTGGCAGGAGCGCCTGGCTTTCGCCGGCGCTCAGGCTATCGTCCTGGTCGTCTCCTTGTTTGGGTGATTAGGGGGAATCTCTCCCCCATTTTGCCGTCATCCTGAGGCGAAGCCGAAGGATCTCGTCCAGTTCGACGCAGCTGTCGACCAGAGCCCGTCGTCGCGCCAACGTGGTGCTAGGAATCCTGGTTTCTGGTCGCCGGGGCTGCTCTGCTGGAGACGTTTGACCCAGCTGACAAGGCACCATCGTAGCGCCAGCGTGGTTGGCAACCCTGGCCTTTTGGTCGCCGGTGATCCGCCTGCTAGAGACGTTGTCTCCAGCTGACGAGCACCCGACTCGACTCCTGTAGCCTGGGTTGCGAGGAGCCGCTACTTGGCTGAACAAGAATCTAACCCGGGCTTTCGCAACGACGAAGATCGCGTCACGCCTACAGTACGGGCAACCCTGGTCGTCATCGGTGATGAGCTCGTCCACGATGACTGCAGTAGGGTCTTCGGTCTCACGCCGACCGGAACCATGACGAGAGGCGAGAAGAACCGATTCGGACGGGACTATCCGGAATCGTCGTGGTCTTACCGCGTGGCAGATCGCGATGACTGGGACATTGCCAGTCGCGTCGAAGAGATTCTGGACGCGATCTGGCCACGACTCCCTGGGATCCTGGACTTCTTGCAGGCCCACAGCCTGGAAGTCCACGTTGCGGTCTGGATCGAGGCTAGTTACGAAGACATGCCGATCATTGAGCTGTCTCCGGAACTGTTGCGGCTAGCCACCTTGCGTGCTTCGTGGGGTTGCGACTTTGGCTGACCGCGCAGGGGGAAGCCCATGTATTGCGGCGCAGCAGCTGTGGGGAGTGAAGTCTCAATGAACGAGCGGCCGACCTTGTCGACGCTCAATGGGCGGCCAAGGGCCCTGCCTGGTAGTGTCTCACTCGCCCGTCAACTTTGAAAACGGCAACTGTGAGGAAGGGCATGAGTGCAGTACTGACAAGACGGACCGTCCATCCATCTCTTGTTCTCGTGCTGACAGCGATCTGCACGATGCTCTTGGCCGGCGCCACATGGTCACAAGACTGGAATCAGTGGCGCGGCAGCGCGCGCGACGGACTCGCTGTCAACTTCGAACCGCCGGGCGAATGGCCCGAGAGGCTCGAGCTCGTGTGGGAAGCACGAGTTGGCAGGGGAGACTCGTCTCCGCTCGTCGTTGGCGATCGGGTCTACACGTGGACGCGAGAGGGCGACGAAGAAATCGCCGCCGCGAGGTCGCTGTCGACGGGGGACGTCGTGTGGGAGAGTCGAGTTTCTACCCCCTACAAAGCGATGACCATCGTGAGAGAACACGGGGCGGGTCCGTTTTCGTCGCCTGCCCTGCTCGATGGGCGTTTCGTTGCAGTCGGAATCCTCGGGACGGTGACGGCGTGGGACGCCGAATCGGGCGACCGCCTTTGGAGCTACGATCCGTCGTCGGAGTTCAAACCGTCACGCCCGTTCTACGGTGCCTCGCAGTCACCTTTGATGTGGCGCGATCAGGTAGTCGCCTCTGTCGGTGGCCACGCCGGGGGCGCACTGATCGCTTTTGATGCCGAGTCGGGCCGAGAATCCTGGCGCCTCGAACTGGAGGGGCCGTCCTACGGATCCGGAGTCGTGGCACAGGTTGGCGGGCAGGAGCTCCTGATCACCCCGACCCGACGTCGGCTGATCGGGGTCGATCTC
>JANQPS010000674.1 GCA_028285365.1 Thermoanaerobaculia bacterium
ATGAGCACTCCCGACGCCAGGAGATCGCTGCGACCGGCGCGTAGCAGAGAGCGGATCGCCTGTCGCGCGACCCGGCCGTCGGGATCCAGCACGGCACCACTGAGAGCCAGCGCCTCACCGTCGTCGATCTGTCGCCTCGCCAGAGCCCATGCCGCCGCTTCACGAACCTCCGCGCGCTCGTCGCCGAGCAGTACGAGAAGTGAGGCCAACGACCCCGTCCCCGGTGAGCGACCCAGAAGCAGCGCAAGGTGTCGCCGTACGCTCCAATCTCCGCGCATCGCCCGCTCGAGCACCATGGGCTCACCACGCCCACGCTCTTCCATGACGAGCAGGAGGGAACGCAGCTCCTGGTCCATGGCGGCTGGCCGAGATCGAGCATCCTGCAGGGCGATTCGGCGACCGTCACCTCGAGTAGTAGAGCTCGTGCACGCAACGAGAGACAGAACCGAGAGAACGACCAACGACGCGATGAAGGCCGGGGGGCCCCCCACTCCTGGGCCTTGCCCCCACCGACTCCGTTGTGCCGTCGTCATCTTCTGTCCCCCGAAGCCGCGCCCGCCGCCAGCCATTTCAGGCCGTCAGGGCATTCCACTACACCTGACCACAACTCGGCCAGCCTGAGATAACTTCCGGGTCGTGAGCAGCACTCCTCTCGTCTGCGCTGGACTAGGCCGGCGCTTCGGCACCAAGTGGGCTCTTGCCCATATCGACCTCTCGGTCGCTCCGGCCAGCGTCACGCTCCTCGCAGGAGCCAACGGCTCCGGCAAGACGACCCTGCTGCGCATCGTGGCGGGCCTGGTGCGGCCCACCCTGGGACAGGTTCTGGTGTTTGGCCAAGACCCCCGAATCGCGACCTCCTACTGTCGCCAGCGCTCGAGCCTCGTTTCGCACCGAGGCTTCCTCTACCCTGGTCTTACGGCCCTCGAAACTCTTCGTCTATGGTCTTCGCTGCTGACCCCGGACAACGGCGACAACGAGCTGCTCGAGCTCCTCGGCTCGGTCGGTCTCGGCGACGAAGCTCATTCGGACACGAGTCGCTTCTCGGCCGGCATGCGCAAGCGACTGACCCTGCTTCGAGTCCGCCTGGAAAACCCGGACCTCGTACTTCTCGACGAACCGTTTGCCGCCCTCGACCCGGCGGGTCAAGTGCTGATCGAGTCATGGGTCGGCGAGCTCAAGGCTAGAGGCACCACGATCATCATGGCGTCACACGCCATCGAGCGAGCGAAAGCGCTGTGCGACAGCGCGGTACTCCTCGAACAGGGCCAGATCGCCTGGATGGGCGAGGCCGCGAAGATGCCGACACCGGGCACTGACCTGGAGGCCCAATGAGTCGTCCTGGCCTCGCCAGGCAATCGCTGGCGATCCTCGGCAAGGATCTGGCTCTCGAGTGGCGCAACCGTGCCCGCGTGGTCGCCGTCGTCCTCTTTGGAGTGCTGGTTCTGCTCTTGTTCTCGCTGGCGTTCGGCGACAAGGGTACCCAGGTCCTGCAAGTCACCGCCGGTGGTTGCCTGGTGATCGCTCTGTTCCTCAGCTCGACGCTCAGCCTCCAGGAGAGTTTCCGAACCGAGGACCACGACGATGCTCTCGAAGGACTGTTGCTCCTGCCGACCGAGCCCGCGTCGATCTTCTACGGCAAGGCCCTGGCCAACACCTTCTTCCTGGTCGCCCTCGCACCTGTCCTGATCCCGGTCACGACCCTGATCTACCAGGTGTCGCTCGGACCGACTCAGGTCCTCCAGATTGCCGGATTGTGGCTTGCGGCGGCAGCAGGGCTGGCGGCGCCCGGGACCTTGTACGCCGGCCTCACCACGCGCCTCAAGAGCCAGGACGTCCTGATGCCGCTCCTGCTCTTCCCGCTCGAGGTTCCCGTGTTACTGGCTACGGTCAAGGCTTTTGGCCTGGTCTTCGACGGCGATCCCATGGGACAACTGTCGTCCTGGACCCAGCTCATCGTCGCCTTCGATGTAATCTACTGGTGCCTCTGCGGAGTCCTTTTTCGTTTCGTCGTCGAAGAAGCTGCATGAGCGCTGACTGGACCGCCAGGCGCTGTTGATGCGCCAAAGCTGGAGCACTCCATGAAAAAAATGCACGCCTTTGGCCTCGTCGGGCTGGCTCTGATCATCGTCGGCTCGATCTACGGTCTGACCGCATCGCCGCCCGAGCGACACATGGGTGACGTCTCGAGAATCCTCTACGTCCACGTGCCGACCGCCTGGAACTGCCTTCTGATCTACCTGTTCGCCTTCGGCTTTGCCATTGCCTCGCTGTGGACGGGCAAGCAGCGGTGGGACATCGCTACGACCGCGGCGATCGAGACGGGCGTCGTCCTCAACATCCTGCTCCTCGGCACCGGCATGATCTTCGCCAAGCCCACCTGGGGTATCTGGTGGGACTGGGACGTGAGGCTCACGACCTCGCTGATCGCGCTGATCTTCTACGCCGCCATCCTCGCCCTACGAACCTTCATCGACGACCCCAACCGGCGCGCAACGCTGACGGCGGTGACCTGCATCATCAGCTTCGTCGACGTACCCCTCATCTACTTCGGAGTGCGCTGGTGGCGCTCGCTCCACCAGATCCAGTCGTCGCCCGAGACCATGGCCGAGACCATGGTGTTTCCCATGCGCGTCAACGCGTTTGCGGTGCTGTTCATCTCGATCTGGTTCATGCTGCTCCGCGCCCGAATCGAGCGCAGCAAACTGGAGAGTGACGAGGTCGTCGAGCCGCCAGTGCGACGCGCGATGGCAACCGCCTGAAGTCGTCAGACGACTCGACTCCCGTCTCTCGAAACCCCCGGTTTTCCACCTTTTCGCCCTTGTAACTCAGGACAATCCCAGAGGTCACCATGGCTCCCGAAGGCGTTATAATCGGAGGCTGGAGCTACGTCATCGCCGCCTACGTGTTGGTAGGCGTCGTCCTTGCGGCGTACGCGGCCCACCTCATCGCCAGAACGAGGTCGCTGGACGCCCGTCGGCGCAGAAGCGATGACCGTGCTGAAACGAGCGTAGGAGATAGCTGACGTGGATAAGACACCTGTAGCGTCCGTTTCGAATCCTTCTTCCGACCCCGCTGCCGGCGTGCGCACGCGCCGTATCCTCATGGTGGCGTCACTAGGGCTTGCGCTCGTCATCTTCGGCTACATGGCCTTCGGCGGCCTGGGTGACGAGTTGATCTACTACTGGAGTCCCACAGAGCTGCTGGACGCTGGCGAGACCGCTCAAAGCGCCAGCATCCGTCTGGGTGGGCTCGTCGTACCACAGTCCATCGTGCGGGGTGACGATGGTCTCACTCTCGACTTCAGGGTAACGGACGGCGACACCGAGGTACCCGTGAGAGCCGAGACGGTCCCACCGGCGATGTTTCGTGGGGGCATCGGCGTCGTGCTCGAGGGCTCGATGGGGGCTGATGGCGTCTTCGACACGACTCGACTCATGGTCAAGCATGACAACGAGTACAAGGCCCCTGATACCGAGGACAATCGGTCCATCAAAGAGCTCGTGAAGTCGATGCAGTTCGAGACCACTGATACCTGAGCAGACCTGTCTCCCGGTTCATTTGACGCCTCGTGGATCTGACACCTAGCTGAACTGAACCGGGCAATCAGTAACGGCACGTATTGAACTGGGCCAAGCACGTGGGGCCAACCCACATTCCGAGAACGTTGCGGTGCCCTGACCCATGGTTCTCGGGAGCACGGTCCGATCGAGCCACCCGGTTTCGAGCTCACTCGGACGGGTGGCGATCGTCGAGCGGGGCCAGTCGGTCGGCCCATAGCTATCGAGCAGGACAAACATGAACTCACTCCTCGGACAGGGTTTCGTTCTCATCGGACTGCTGTGCTGCGCGGTTGGCGTCCCCGTGGGTTTCCACGCGGGCGCGACCCGGTCCGCCAGTGGCCTGCGCCTCGTGCGATGGCTGGTCCTCGGCTACGCCGCGAGCATGGTGGCGGCCAACGTGGTCATGGAGATCGCGCTGATCAACCATGACTTCTCGGTCAGCTACGTCTCACAAGTGGGCTCGACCACGACGCCACTCGTGATCACCATCGTGTCCCTCTGGTCGTCACTGGAGGGATCGATCCTGTTCTGGGGTCTGATCCTCGGCCTCTACACAGCAGGCGTCGCCATCTTGCAGCGCCGCGGTCACGAGGACTACCTGGCCTACACGTTGGCCACCATGCTCCTCGTGGGTGGTTTCTTCTCGTACCTGATCGCGGGACCGGCCAGCCCGTTCGGAACTGTTCCGGCGCCAGTACCCACAGAAGGCCCGGGCCCCAATCCGCTGCTCCAGAACCATCCGCTGATGATCATTCATCCGCCGATGTTGTACCTCGGCTACGTCGGCATGACCGTGCCGTTTGCCATGGCGGTCGCAGCGCTGCTGCGAGGTCAGCTCGGCGCGACCTGGTTGCGCCCGTTGCGCAGCTGGCTCCTGGTGCCGACGTCGTTTCTCACACTGGGCATCATGCTCGGCGGCTGGTGGTCGTACGAGGTCCTGGGGTGGGGAGGCTACTGGGCATGGGACCCGGTCGAGAACGCATCGTTCCTCCCATGGCTCACTGGCATCGCAGCCCTGCACTCGGCGATCGTCCAGCAACGGCGAGGCACGCTCAAAGCGTGGACGGTCGTGCTCGTCATGATCACCTTTCTGCTCACCATTCTGGGCACGTTTCTGACTCGCTCCGGCGTCGTCAGCTCGGTTCACGCTTTCTCAGAGAGCGATATCGGACCGCTCTTCCTCGGCTTCCTCGGCGTCATGCTCCTGGGTACGGTCGTGCTGCTCTCGTGGCGCATCGACACGCTCTCTAGCGAAGGACGCCCGGCCGGAATCGCTTCCCGCGAAGGTGGCTTCCTCCTCAACAACTTGATCCTGGTCGCCATCACCTTCACGGTGCTCGTCGGAACCCTGTTTCCGATCTTCGCCGAGGCTGCGAGAGGAGTGAAGGTCTCAGTAGGAGAGCCCTACTTCAATCGGCTGTCGGTGCCGCTCTTTTTGGTTCTGATCTTGCTCATGGGTGCAGGACCCGCGCTCCCCTGGGGAGGAGGAACCCAGCAGACCATCAGGCAGAGCCTCCTGCGGCCACTACCCGCTGCTTTGATCGCCTTGGTGATCACGGTGCTCCTTGGCGGCCGCAGCATCCCCATGATGATCGCCGGGGCGCTGACGGGTTTCACTCTCTGGGTCACCATGGACCAGTCGCTACGACCAACGAGACAGAGGATGAAAGGCGCTGGTGAGACAGCGGTGGAAGCATTCCGGACGTCCTCGCGGAGATCACCGAGGCGACTCGGCGGCTACGTCGTGCACTTCGGAGTTCTCGTCACGTTCCTCGCGATCGCCATCTCGTCGAACTACCAGCACGAAGCCGAAGCCACTCTCAGGCCTGGCCAAAGCCTGCAGATCGATGACTACGACCTCCGGTTCGTTCAAAGTCGGATCGCAGAGGAGCCTCATCTCGCACGTCAGCTTGCAGAGATCGCTGTCACGAAAGGTTCGACCGAACGCGGCATGCTCGAGCCCTCACTCAACTTCTATCGGACCCGTCGCGAGCCCATCGGCACCCCGGATGTGCAGACCCGCCTGTCTCACGACCTCTACCTCACCCTGATGAACGTCGGCCAGGACGGCAGCATTGGTCTCCGAGCGATCATCACACCCGGGGTGTTGTGGATCTGGATCGGAGTGTTCGTCATGGCTGCAGGTACGGTGATCTGCCTCATACCCGCTCCGACCGCCAGCTGGGCACCGGCCAAAGAAGCGATTCCCGACGCGCAGAGCTCGGCAGCGGGCGGCTAGACGGCAGGACCCGAGTCACCAGGCAAATGAACCGCAAGATCCTCTTCATCGGCGGCGGAATCGTGATCGGGCTGGTCACGGTGTTCGCTATCGCCTTCGACTTCGACCCCCAGGTCATCTCGTCGCCGCTCATCGACCACCCGGCCCCTCTCTTCCGCCTCGTCGATCTCGACGGCGAAGTCGTCGACCTCGAACAGCTCAAAGGCGCTCCGGTCGTCATCAATTTCTGGGCCAGCTGGTGTATTCCTTGTATCGCCGAGCACCCGTTGCTGCGCGCGGCAGCCGATCACTACCGTGGACGGGTTCACTTTCTCGGTGTGATCTACCAGGACCAGGAGCCGCAGATTCGTCGCTTCATGGCTGAGCGGGGCAGTTGGGGCCCGGCTCTCAAGGATCCCGATGGCAAGGTCGCCATCGCCTACGGCGTCTACGGAGCCCCCGAGACCTTCTTCGTGGATTCCGAGGGGGTCATCAGGGAGAAGGTCGTCGGTGCGCTTCAACCCGAGTCCCTCCGAGAGACTCTCGAGGCCCTCCTGTGACTCAGCCCACCATCGAGAGGTCGCAAGCGCGTCTCGCACCATCAACTCTCAATCTGGCGACTCTCAACCTGGCCAGTCTCAATCTGGCCAGTCTCAATCTGGCGGCTCTCAAGCTGGCCACAGTCAAGCTGGTCACTCTCGCGCTCATCTCGGCAGCCTCGCTGAGCGGTCAGACATCCGAGCCGCCGCCAACACCGACCACCAGCATGGACTCGCCGGACATCGGGCTCATGCGTCCACTCGAAGAACCCGCTGGCGCACCACTGCAGGGAGCCGAGCTGGACGAAGCGACCGTCGAGCTCAGCTCGAAGCTTCGCTGTCCTGTGTGCCAGAACCTGTCGGTTGCAGACTCACCATCACCCTCCGCCATCGCGATTCGCGATGAGGTCCAGGATCTTTTTGCGCAGGGTTACCAGCGTGACCAGATCGTGACGTACTTCGAGCAGCGCTATGGCGAGTTCGTCCGTTTGGTTCCCAAGTTCACGCCCTTCAACGTGCTCGTCTGGGTCGTTCCTGCGGTGGGGATCCTCGGCGGCCTCTTTCTCGTCCTGCGAACTGCTGGTCTCGGCAAGAGCACAGACGTCCGTCAAGCCGACGACGAAACCGACGAGGACGAGCTCACCGCGTATCGCGAGCGCGTGCGTCAGGAGCTGAGCCAGTGAGTCTGACTGGCTGGACTCCGCTCATCGTCACCGGCGCCGGTCTGCTCGTCGGGCTTGTGCTCTCATGGCGATTCCTGCGAGGAGCGTCGAAAACCGAGCGCAGTGACCTGGTGCTCCTGCGCGAGGATCTGATCCAGGAGCGAGACGAGGCTTACGAGCGCCTGCGCAACGGCAATCTCGACGAGAGCGACCGACGCCGCCTCGAGACTCGTGCAGCTTCGATCCTCAAGAAACTCGACGAGATCGGCCACGTCCCTGCACCCAAGAAGAAGAAACCCGCAGCAGACGCTGCGGCGCAGCCGGCGACCTTTGGCGCGCGACATCCGATGCTGATGGGCAGTCTGCTCGGCGGGGGCATGGTCGGACTCGTGGCGCTCCTGATCTACTGGGCGCAGAGAGACGCCAGGCCCGATCCGACTGCCAATCAGGAGCAGGCAGCGCCGATGGCCCAGGACAATGGCGTCGACCGAGGAGAGCCACCGCTCCCTCCAGTGGTCGCAGCGCAAGTCGAGCAGCTGAGAGGTCGAGTGGCATCCAATCCGGACGATCATCAGCTCAGAACCGAGCTGGGACAGCTGCTGCTCTCTCACGGTCAGTTCTTCGCGGCCTTCAACGAGGCGCAGACCGTGCTGCAGGCGGAGCCGGCCAACGCCGGTGCGAACTACATCAGCGGAGTCGTTCGCTACACCATGGGACAGGCGCAACCCGCACTCGAGCATCTCGGCGCAGCACTACAAGCCAATCCTGCCTACTCGCCCGCCGCCATGGTCAAGGGCCTGATCGAGATCCAGACCGGTGAGAGAGACGTCGCAATCGCAACCTGGGAAGCGG
>JANQPS010000424.1 GCA_028285365.1 Thermoanaerobaculia bacterium
ATCCGCAAGAACTACGGCTGCACCCATTTCATCGTCGGTCGTGACCACGCTGGTCCTGGCTCCGACTCGGCAGGTGAGCCGTTCTACGGCCCCTACGACGCTCAGGAGCTCCTGCGCGAGCACGAGGAAGAGCTGGGCATCAAGATGGTGCCTTTCAAGATGATGGTCTACGTCGAGGATCTCGATACCTACCAGCCAGCGGACGAGGTCGAGGAGGGCAAGCGGACCCTTTCCATCTCCGGAACCGATCTCCGGAGGCGTCTCGCCGAAGGCAGTGAGATCCCCGAGTGGTTCACCTTCCCCGAGGTGGCCACGGAGCTGCAGCGGTCGTATCCGGCAAGATCCCAGCAGGGCTTCACGGTGTTCTTCACCGGCCTCTCCGGCGCCGGCAAGTCGACGATCGCGAGGGTCCTGCAGGTCAAGCTCCTCGAGTACGGCGGTCGTCCAGTGACTCTGCTGGACGGAGACATCGTGAGGCTCAACCTCTCGTCTGAGCTCGGCTTCTCGAAGGAGCACCGCGACATCAACATCAGACGCATCGGCTTCGTTGCTTCAGAGATCACGAAGAACGGTGGAATCGCCATCTGTGCCCCCATCGCTCCGTACGAGCGGGTCCGAAGCGAGGTGCGCGAGATGATCGCGCCGCTGGGAGGCTACGTGCTCGTTCACGTCGCAACTCCCATCGAGGTCTGTGAGGAGCGCGATCGCAAGGGGCTCTACGCCAAGGCCAGGGCCGGGCTGATCGACTCTTTTACGGGTATCTCCGATCCCTACGAGGTGCCGGAAGCGGCCGACCTGACCATCGATACGGCCGAGCTCACGGCAGAAGAGTCCGCCCAGCGGGTGATCCTGCATCTCGAGAGCGAGGGCTACATCGGAGCCTGACGACACCCTCCCGTGACCGGCAGCGCTCCTGCCAGGGCTGCATCGATCTGATGGCGCGCCGGCCGTCGCTCCAGGACCCTCCTCGCTCGTTTGTGTGGGAGACTCCCCTGCATGTCGAAGGGAGCGGCGTCGCGCAGGGGCCCGGGTGCGCCCGACGAGGAGACGCGTGGCGCGAGCCAGCGGAGTGACGGATCGTCATGGCGATCCGCTCACCTGCCGGCGATCGTCGCCTGTCTTGGTGTCGGAGTGCTTCTGCTCTTGCCGGTCGAACCGGTGCTCGAGTGGTTGTCTCGGTTGCCGCTGCTGAGCTCTTGGCTCGAGGGCCACGACTCCGGTCAGAGGCTTCCTAGCCAGACAGACAAGATCGCCCACGTCCTCATGTTTGGCGCACTGAGCCCGTTTCTTCACCGCTCGGCCGGGTCCTGGCCGGGGGTGCGAGAGGCGCCAGGTGCCTCATTGGGTGTCGGGGCGTTGGCGGCGGTGGCCTACGGCGGACTCCTCGAAGTCCTGCAAGGTTGGGCTGGCCGCAGTGCCGACCCGCTCGACCTTGTCGCTGACGCGGTGGGCGTCGCGATCTACGTGAGCGGCGTCGTGCTGCTGGGGAGATCGTGATGGCCCGCAGAGGTCCCAAGAAGACTCGTGCGAAGGCGAAGAACGCTCCGAACGTTCGCGCGAGAGGCCGCTCGAGTCCGCCCGAGTCCAAGCCAGACCGCACAGCCGAGACGCCGCCGCTTGCGCTGCGGCTTCTGGAGCTCTGTGTCATCGCGCAGATGGTCGTCATCCCTCTCGTGCTGATTCCTGGATTGCGTGATCCGTTTCGCTTGCCGAAGCAGCTACTTGCCGAGTTGCTGGCGTTGGTCTCCATTGCCTGTCTGCTGGCCGTACCTAGAGAGCGCCTTGCAGGAATGCTCGAGCGTTGCCGCAGCGCGGCCATCGCGATTGGCCCGTTGTGGCTGGTGGCGACGATCTCGGTGGCACTCAGCGAACGCTCTGGCCTGGCGATGGCCGGATTGTGGAGCTTCAGCATCGGAGCCGCCGCGCTGATCGCATGGAGCGCCGGGCTCCTGCGCCCCGCCCGCATCGTTTCGTGGCTGATGCTGCCCGCCGGACTGGTCGCGTTCCTCGCTCTCCTGGAGGCGGCGGACTGGTTCGATCCGATCAGCGCGGTGGCGGCCAGTAGCCGACTGGAGCTCACCGCGACCGTCGGCAATCCCGGCGACCTGTCGGTGTTCCTCCTGTTGCCGGTGCTGTTCGCGCAGATGCGCGTGGCTCGTGAACTCGGTCTCGGCGGAGCAGAGCGCAGTTCGAGTGACAGTTCGAGTCGCAAGCCGAGTCGCAGTCTGCTGCTTTGGGGTGGCCTGGCGCTGATGATGATCGCCGCGGTCCTGCTGACCCAGACCCTCGCAGCGCTCCTTGCACTGGGTGCGGGAACGGCTGTTCTGTGGGGTCTCGTTGTGGCCAGTTCGGACCTCGGTAGCGCCACGAAGCGTCGCGTGTTGGCTTCGGGAGTTCTCGTGGCCGTCGTGCTGGGCGTCGGTGTGGCGAGCGTCGGTCCACTTCGCGAACGAGTGGTTGCCAAGGTCGCTCAAGTGACGAAGGGTGATCTCAACTCGGCACTGACCGGTCGCCTCGATGGGTGGCGGGCCGCCGTGTGGATGATGGAGAGTCGGCCAGTGGTAGGAATCGGCCTGGGCACCTATGGCGCGACCTACACGACGGCCAAGGAGGCCCTGATGGCCGACGGCACTCCGTTTTTTGCTCATCACGGACCGTTCTCGTCGTTCGCGAATGCTCACAGTGAGATCTTCGAGGTTGCAGCCGAGCTGGGCACGGCAGGAGTCCTGTGTCTGGGGTGGGGCGTCTGGGTCTTGATTGGACGTTTGCGGAATCGTTGGCACAGCGGCTCGCCTCGGACCGAGAGCGGTGGTTTGAGCGGTCGCTGTGAGACGGCGTTTCTGGTTGCTGGCTGTGTCGCCATTGCCGTCGATGCCGTTTTCTACTTTCCGATGCGCGCTGCGCTGACGGCCTATCCAGTGGTGCTGGTCTTGGCCTGGGCACTTGCGGAAGATGAGGCCGATGCTGGGATCTCGGCCCAGGATGCCCCGGGCCAGATCGATTCAGCGGTGACGACATGAAGCGCAAAGATCGCAAGCGATCGCGCGGGAACACGGCAGGAGGCCAGTCGCCACCGAGTCGAAGATCGCCGAGTGGAAGTCCGTCAGACAAGACGGCATCACGTCCGACCGCTTCAACAGCTACAACGACAGCTGCAATGACAGCTACAACGACAGAGTCGTCTTCCCAGCGGTTCTCTGGCCGCGACTCCCTGTGGGGCCCCCTGCGTGTCGTGATGCTGGTCGCGACCCTTGTGCTGGTCGTCTGGCATGTCCGTGAAGGAGTAGCCCGAGTTCGGTCCAGCGCCATTCTGCTTCATGCGGAGACGCTCGCCACGGCGCTGATTCGCTCGGGACAACTCGACCAGCGGGTCCTGCGTCGGGAGATCGATCTACTCGAGCAGGCGAAGAGGCTGACGCCAACCGACGCCCGCATCCACCTGGCGCTGGGCAGCTACTCCATGCTCCTGGATCGTCCGCAGCGCGCACTGGCCTGGTACGAGGAGTCTCTGGAGCTGACGCCCAGACCGGAGACGTTGCTGAATCTGGCGCGCGCACACGCGCGACTGGGGCAGATGGAGGAGTCTCGAGCGCTGTACGAACGAGTGGTCCGCCTGGACCCCTACAGACGTGAAGCCGTGGACCTCGAACTGCAATCCTGGGCGCGTCAGTCGCCGGGGACTACCCAATCCCCGGATCCGTGACTCGACTCGGGGTGCATTTCTGCCGCCCGTTGGCGCGCATATTGCTCATCGATGACGGAGGGAGCACGCCGGAGTGCAT
Source organism: Thermoanaerobaculia bacterium (assembly GCA_028285365.1). GTDB lineage: Bacteria > Acidobacteriota > Thermoanaerobaculia > Multivoradales > Multivoraceae > JANQPS01. Next base: position 3,783 of record JANQPS010000424.1, read on the forward strand.
CCGTCGGGTTCCCGGCGACACGCCATGTGGCGCGTTGTGACCGCGGCCGTGACGGAGAATGGACACAATGCCCGAGAGCCCCGTGCCCCGACGGATGAGGATGAGGCCTTGAAGGTGATGACTGGCGAGCTGTTGGATGTGGGTCGAGGCGATCAGCCCCGACGCCCCGTTGTTCCAGGCGGCGACGCTCGAGAAGACGCAGCGAGAAACGTAGGGGCTCGAGCCGTAGCGGTTCGGGCTGCCGTCACGGAACTCGTTCAGCAGCACGGATCCAGCCTGGTCGTCGACGGCGACTGTATGGCCCCGCGGATTCGAGACGGTGAGCGTGTGGGTCTCGTGCCCGTCAGTAGGCCGTTCCCTGGGGATATCGTCGCTGTGCGGGACTCATCAGGCCGAATTCTCGTCCATCGATGTGTCGCATATCGTCCGCTGGCGACGTGGCGCGAGTGGGCGATCGTGACTCAAGCGGACACCGTCTCCAGCACTACGGCGGTAGATGTCCCCACGAGGGTTTCCGAGGTGTTGGGGCGGGTCGTCTCGGTCGAGGGCCGCGTAGTGCACATCTCGTTGCGCGAGCGCTTCGACGCTCTGATTCGGTCGTGCCGGCTCGTTGGATCGGCCCTTTGGAGGCGCCTTGGCGGCTCACGAGGTGTCCGCTCATGAGGACGGCTGCAGCGCGGGCCAGCGCGGAGAGTCCGGAGTTCGGAGAGCGCTTCTTGGAGATTCCCGATCTCTTTCCTGCACGCTCCTCAGGAGAGCCGCTGGGTCCGCTCGGAGTCTCGATGGGGCTTCCCGGAGGGCCGTACCGAGTTGATGGTCTCGGCGAGGAACAGCTCATCTGGCTGCAGGAGCAGTACCGCGGTCTTTGTAGCGCCGAGCCCGAGTCGGATGACGTCAACGAAACGACGATCCGCGTATTCGGAGTGGCGTCAGAAGACTTCCGGACGTTCGATCTCGCGGGCTGGGTGCACACTCTCGATTTCGACTATCAGCCTCATCAGGTGCGCGTGGCGGGTCTCAACATCATGGGACTCGTCGAGCTCGTCGAGCCGAGCAAGCTCGTCGCGAGCTACTTCCTGCCGCCGCTCGAGCGTGAGCACTTTCTGCCGGCGTTCGAGAATCTGTCGCGCGTGGTCGTGGCCTACCGCCTGCTGCAGACGGGTGGCCTGCTGCTGCACTCCGCGGGCCTGGCGTTCAACGGCGATGCCGGTTTGTTCGTGGGCAGGTCGGGTGCCGGCAAGAGCACTCTCGTTGGCCTCGCGACCGGAGCTGGCGTCGTGGGTCTCAGTGACGATCTGAACATCCTGCAGCGAGTAGGTGATTCGGCAATCACTCAGCCGCTGCCTTTTGCCGGTGACCATCCGGTCGCCGAGGAACTGCTGCATCGCACGCTGACGGTTCCGGCCGTGTACCGACTCGAGCAGTCCCCCGGTCACGCGATCATCGACCTGAGTCCGGCGCGAGCGCTCGCCACCCTGATGGCCTCGGCACCCTCGGTCAACTGTGATCCGCACCGCGCGCCGGCCCTGGAAGAGGTGGCTGAGAGCCTCCTCGAAGTCGTAGCGGTTCGCCAGCTAGACTTTGCGAAAGATCCGGGCTTCCTCGAGCTCGCGGAGTTTCGCAGGCATGACCAGAGACACGCCGATTGACATTGCAAAGAGCGACGTCTTTTCTCGTTGCTCGGACGTGAGGTTTCGCACCGTCGTGGACGAGGCCGTGGTTCTGCGCCAGGAGGCCGCCGAGGTCCTCGTGCTCAATGAAGTAGGAGGTCGCATCCTCGAGCTCCTGGATGGCGAGCGGAGCGTGTCCGACATCGCCGATGCAGTGTCCGCCGAGTTCGAGGTCGACGAGTCGATGGCGGCAACCGAAACCGCGTCTTTCATCGCCGAACTGCGCGACGCCGGGATCGTGAGCCTGCCCGTGGAAAGCAGCAAATGAGTTTTCGCGGCGTCGTCGTCAAGACGTGGAACGAGAACCAGCTGTTCTCGGTCCTCGTCGAGCTGACGTATCGATGCAACTGGGATTGCTACTTCTGTTACAACGATCTGTCGTTGCGCGGCACGCCTCTGAGCAAAGAGCAGTACGTCGAGCTCTTCGAAGAGCTCGCTCACATGCAGGTCATGAATCTGGTGCTGTCGGGAGGTGAGCCCTTGGCTCATCCCGATTTTCTGGAGCTGGGTGCGAAGGCTCGAGATCTGGGGTTCGTGGTCCGCATCAAGACCAACGCGCACGCCCTCCGGGGTCGTCTCGCCGAGCGAGTGCGTGAAGAGATCGATCCGTTTCTGGTCGAGGTCAGCTTGCATGGTGCTTCGGCACAAACCCATGACCGGCAGACGCGGGTCGCTGGGAGTTTCGATCGTTTGCTCGCGAATCTCGAAGAAGCCAAGCGGCTGGGTCTGCGAATCAAGATCAACAGCACCCTCACCAGATGGAACGAAGCCGAAGTTCGGGGCATGTTCGAGGTTGCAGACCGCCTGGAGCTTCCGATCCAGTTCGATCCAGAGGTCTCGCCGCGAGACGACGGTGACCGGTCTCCGCTCGACATCAGTCCGAGCTCGAGTGGCCTTCGTCACCTCCTGGCCGTCGAGCGTGAGCGAGCGGAACGCCACCAGGAGACCGAGCGTGAGAAGGCGGTGCGAGAGGTAGCTCGTCAGGACTCGGAGTTGATGGCCGGAGGAGGCTCCGATCAGCACTGTGGGGCCGGATCGTCGGGTCTGGCAATCGACCCCTTTGGCAACGTCTATCCCTGTGTTCAGTGGCGCCGAGCCATCGGCAACCTGCACGATCGCAAGCTCGGTGAGCTGTGGCGAGGCAACCCGCGTCTGGACGAGGTGCGTCGCCTCAGTCGTGCTGCCAAGGACACCGTGAGAGAAGCCGGTGAAAACGGCTGGGCCATGGCTTTTTGTCCAGGTGCAGCCGAGACCCACACCGGCAGTCCGCTCGAGATCTACGATGCGGCGAGGCGCAGGATGGAGCTCGTCGGTGAATCGATCGAGCGGGAATCGACGCGAGCGCTTCCCGTGCTGGAGTCCTAGATCGAAACGCGCGGTCGTCGTTGACTCAGCCGTCGCCGAGACTGCCCTGCGCTCTGACTTCGAGCATGTTCGTGAGCGCCAGAACGCAGAGCTGATCCGACATGTCGAGAAATCTCGTCTCGATGAGATAGGCGCGCTTGCGTCGATGCTCGACTCGGCTGTGGATACGGAACTCCGGTCCGAGGATGGGGGCGAGGTAGTCGAGCTTCATACTCGTGGTCGCTAGCCATCCGCTCTGGGAGCGGTCCGTACCGGCGCGCACCGTCAGTAGCGCGACGAGGTCGACATAGGTTGGGGTGAACCCGCCGAACAGCTGGCCTCGCGGGTTGCGGACGTGGTCCGGCAGATGGACCCGGAGTCCGAGAGAGCCGAGCTCTTCCGACTCCTTGATCCACTCGTAGGCTTCGAGGAAGTCGCCAGCCGGATGGCCCCGGCCGATGAGTCTTCCTTCAGGAGGATTACGCCACGCAGCGCGCATGGCCGCGATCTCCTCGGGACTTCGTTCGTGAAGGCCGCGCTCGTCGTCAGGAGATGGGGGGTGCGTCGTGTCGTCTGAGGCGCTCATGGGGCCGCCGGTGGTGCCTCGGCCGCGGCGGCGGCCTCTTCGAAGTCGAAGAAGCCCTCGGAATCGACGCTCATGCGTCGGGTGCCGAAGGAGCTCCTGACGTAGAGCTTGCCGCGGATCTCGTAGTCGAAGGAGCGCTGCT
>JANQPS010000456.1 GCA_028285365.1 Thermoanaerobaculia bacterium
GTTCGGCTCACCCCAAAGTTCCCAGCAGCCATGACGATCGACGTCTCGCCTGCATCGCCCTCGCTCCAAACGCCCCCTGACCCTAGATTGCAACGTCTCCGGGATCGTCTTGATTCCAGGCCTCGGCGGAGGTTGGCTACGAGACCGTGGCCGTCGACCAGCCGACGAGTCCCGCGATCGCGCTGACCCTCACTTTACAGTCGTTCGTCCCCCTCCATATACTTGTCACTTCGGCTAAATCTCGCGTTTCCATCGACTTACAGATCGGACTACAGGTCGGACGATAGGTCGACGCAGAGATCGGCTCAAAGCGGGAGACGCATGTTGTGGCCGTCGGCATCTGACAGCACGAGATGGCCCTCGATCCCTTCGGTTCGATCCAGCACATCGATCCATCCATTCCATTCAAAGAGGTGAGCGCGGAGTCGGAGACCCTTCCATCGACTCTCGTCGAGAGCAGCGCAACTTCAGGCGGTCCCCCCCGGTCGCACTCTCCCCCTGCTGCCCGGCCGGTGCGCAACGGCACTGCATCGCACCAACAGAGCATCACCTCCCACAGCACAGATCATTGAAGAAGCTAGGCCAGCTACTCCTCTCCGAAGGCATCGTCACCGAGCAGCAGCTCGAGAAGGCGCTTCGTAGCCAGGAGATACTCGGCGGTCGCATCGGCACCTGCCTGCTCGAGATCGGGGCTCTCGACGAAGACCGCCTGCTAGGAGCACTGTCGGCCCAACTCGGAGTTCCCAGCGCGCGCAAGATCGATCTCGATCACATTCCTCACGTCATCCTGGACCTCATTCCGACCGAGCTCGCCAGGCGCCACCGCGTCATTCCGTTTCGGATGCTCGGTACCGAGCTGTTCGTGGCTGCGCTGGCGGTCAAGGACCTTGCGATGCTGGATGCACTCGCGTTTGCCACCGGCAAGGACATTCGTGCTCACATCTCGACGGAGTCGCGACTCGAGGTCTCACTCTCCAAGTACTTCGGCGCGCCCGTGTCCGAGCGCTTTCACCAGTTAGAGATGGCACTGGCCGAGGGCGGCACAGCCGCCGTCGTACCAGGCCCTCAGGGAGATCAAGCGCCCGCCGAGGACACCACCGCAGGTCTTCGAGTCGACACGATTCCCCACGTGTACGACACCGCCTCTCCTGTAGACCCATCGGCAGCAGGGTCGGCAGAATCGGCTCAGGAACCGATAGGGCTGTCCGATCTCGAGTCCGAGCTCCGCGACGATTGCGACCGAGACGAGATCGCTCAGCACCTCCTCGATTTCCTGGCGCCGCGGTTTTCGACCGTTGCGATCTTCAAGGCCACGCGCAACTCCGTCGGTGGATGGCTAGCCACCAGCAGCGACCCGGCCGTCGACCAGGACGGACTCATCGAGGTTGCGATCAAGCTCGACTCCCCATCTGTCTTTCAGCAGCTGCGTTCCGGGAACTCGTTCCACGAGGGCCCCCTGCTCCCGTTGGCCTCACATCGTGAGCTCCAGAAACACTGGCACAACGTGTTCGATGGCGACGTCTATGCCATTGCAGTTCGAGTTCGCGAGAAGCTCGTGGCGGTTGCGATGTGCCATGTGGCCCTCGGCAACGGTGCCGGTGTCGACATCGACGAGATCCGACGAGCCTGCGAGCAAGCAGGCCGTGCCTTCGAACGCTTCATCCTTCGTAGCAAGAAGCAGCTCGCCCCCGCCGCGGGGCCGGCTGCCGCAGAACGCCAGGCCGAAAGGACTGGTTCTGCATGATGATCATGGCCCCCCACCCGCCCCAGACACGTCTCTTCGACGACATTGACACGGCCGAGAGCGAGCCGCTAACCTGACCCCTTTGCAGGGAGGCATAGATGATCAAGGCAGACATCGTCAATCGAGTAGCCGAGACATCGGACGTGTCACGAGTGAAGGCGGCGGTTGCCGTCGACACGATTTTCGACACGCTGAAGAGCGCGCTGAGCGACGGCAAGCGGATCGAGCTACGAGGCTTCGGTGTCTTCCAGGTCCGCGACCGCAAGCGAGGTATCGGTCGCAATCCCAAGACCGGAGTCGAGGTGACGATCGGCCCGGGCAAGACCGTCCGCTTCAAGCCGGGCAAAGACCTCCAGAATCTGAGCTGAGGACGAGCTGGGCGACCCGCAGCTCTAGCGACCAGGTCGAGGCGCCGAGCCCCACCTCGGCCGGCTGGCCGAGGCGCTCCCCCCTGAAGGAAGCTCCTCTGCGAGAGAGATTCGAGAGCTGCGAGACAGCTTCACGATCACGAGTCCAGCACGAACGTCACGGGACCGTCGTTGCAGAGATGCACTTGCATCTGAGCACCGAACTGTCCCTTCTTGACGATCAATCCCGTCTCACTGAGACGCGCGCACAAGTCGTCGAAGATCGGGAGAGCCTCTTCGGCCTGCATCGCCGACGAGAACGAGGGTCTGCGACCGCGTTCCAATGAGGCCGCCAGAGTGAACTGCGACACCAGGAGTACCTCTGCCGCGACATCGTGAACGTCCAGATTCATGCGCCCCTGCTCATCTTCGAAGATCCGTAGCCCGATGAGCCTCTTGGCCATGGACCGCGACGTCTCGAGGTCGTCCTGCACCGCAACCCCGGCGAGGACGAGCAAACCCGGACCGATGGCCGCCACCACATCTCCGGAGACTTCGACCCTCGCTTCT
>JANQPS010000473.1 GCA_028285365.1 Thermoanaerobaculia bacterium
GAGAGTCCCGCTGGCTGTGCACCATCGAGTTGAACTGATGCCCTCGACGCGTCGACAGGAGGAGCGCCTGGTCTGACTCACTCTCCGGGTTCTGGCGATCCTCGGGAGGGACAACTGAAACGAAGTGGGCGCGACGGTCAGAGGTGGCGAAGTCACCCTGCTCGAAGAGCGTCGGGCCGCCCCACTGGAACTGATCGCCCTGTTTCCCGAGAGCCTGGATGCCGTCGTAGAGCGGAACGGCCCGCGCAATCTCAGAGCGGATCTCGTCGGTGCCCGAGAAGTGGATCTGGTGAGCGCGCTCGGGGCTCACCTTCTGCATGACCTCGCACAGCACGTCCCACTCCGCGCGAGCCTCGGCCACGCGCGGGCCCGGAATTTCGGGTGAGTAGACGATACGGCGCTCGGTCGTCGTCTCGGTGACACCCCCGACCATCTCGTAGCGTGTCTGCGTCGGAAGCAAGACGACCGTCCCGGTACTGTCCTCCAGCATCGCCGAGGACAACATGATGTCCTGGTGGACTCGGACTCGCGGCGCGCTGAGCGCTCGCCGCGACGACTCCGGATCGGGCAAGGTGTCGAGGAAGTTGCCACCTACCATCCAGTGGACGTCCAGAGACCCGGCAGCCGAGGCGGCCACCTGCTCCATGGTCGCCATGCCGGACCCTGTCGGAGGCTCGAAGCCCCAGACGTCCCGCCACCGTTCGAGGGTGGTGGCGTCATCGACCGGTACACAGCCCACCTCGGCTCCACCCTGAACCCCCGAGTGCCCGCGGATCGGAGTCAGACCCGCACCGCGCCGTCCGAGGAGTCCACGCGCCAACCCGAGATTACAGAGCGCCTGGACGGTGTCGGCGCCGTGAGCATGCTGAGTCAGCCCCATCGACCACACGAAGATTGCTTTCGGACGGTCGACGAGCAGTTGCGCAAACTCCTCCATGGTCCGTCTGCCAACACCGCTCGCCGCCTCCAACGAAACCCAGGTCTGGGACTCCAGACTCGAGCGCAGCGCGTCGAAGCCTTCGGTGTGGGCGTTCACGAAGTCGCGATCGACTCCACCGTCGATCTCCAGGAGCGCCTTGAGCGTGCCGTTGAGCAGAGCGAGGTCGCCACCGGTGTCGACCTCGATCCAGTGATCGGTGAGCGCGGTTCCGAAGACGGCGCTCGAGGCCAGAGAAGGCACCCAGTAGCGATCGAGACCCGGCTCACGGTAGGGATTGACGACCGCAACCTCGCAACCATTCTTCTTCGCTAGGTGCAGGTACTTGGTCGTGACCGGCTGATTGTTCGGCACGTTGGACCCGAAGAAGACGATCAGGTCGGCCTCCAGCCAGTCCCGATAGGACCCGGTCGACGCTCCGTAGCCCAACGCGCGCTTCATGGCGACGGTCGACGCCGCGTGGCAAAGACGCGCCGAGTTGTCGACGTGTGGAGTCCCGAGAAACCGCGCCGCCTTCTGCAGTACGTAGTAGGTCTCGTTGGGAATGCCTCTCGACGTGGCGTAGAAGGCCACCCGCTCCGGATCGGTGGCGCGGAGCTCATCAGCCAGGAGATCGGTAACCTCTGGCCAGGTCACGCGACTGAAGCCGCGTTCGCCGGCCCGTCTGATCATCGGCCAGGGCAGTCGCCCCAGTTGTTTCAGCTCCTGCCACGATCGGCCCCGCAGAGGGGCGACATCGTCCAGGGTGCCGGCGGGCATGGCCGGCATGGTGTTGAGTCGCAAGAGGTCGAGGCGCACCATGCACAAGTGGACGCCATCGATGGTCCAATCATCGAGACCCGACGTCCCGAGCGCACAGCCGTCGCACACTCCACGGTTGAGAATTCGCCACGCGTAGGGCAGTTGATCCCGATTGGCCCAAACGGTCTTCGCCATCCCCAGGAAGTGATGAGGTTTGGTATGGCCGAGGCCAAAAGGAGCCAGGGACGCGAGGCGCCTTCGCTTGCGTTTGGGCCCTCGAGATCGCGCCCCTTCCCTGCCGCTCATGCTGAGCCTCCACCCGCCACAGCCTCGACGTTCCGGTGACCCTCTCCCTCCGCGCCATTTCCGGCTACAGCGGACCGCAGCCGAGCCACCAGCTCCAGCTTCGCGGGCTTCCAGATCCCCCGCCTGACTCGACTCTCGATTCCTTGTGGCTGCACCCGAATCGAGGTCACCAGCTTGCCCTGGTCGTTGAAGATGTGGACCCGACCTCGACTGCCTGGCACGACCAGGGTTCGGCGACGGGTGTCCCAGAGCACTTCGGAGTCAGAGATGGCGGCAAGATCGGCAAACGACTGTGCTGTGGGACGCAGATCTCGGCGACGCTCGTCGGCGTGGCGCGTCCTGCGTCGCGTAGCTCGCTCGTGCCGTTCCAGGCGACGTGCCAAGCCTCCCCGAATTCCCTCGAGCCGCTCGGCGAGTCCGCGCGCGCGTTTCGCGCCCCGTCCACCGCGCTCGACATCTCCGAGAGCTCGACGCGCCCACTGGATGGCCTGCCAGTAGTCACGACACTCCCGAGTCTGGAGCACCTCCTCCAAGGTGACACCCTCAGGCGCACATCCGAGCACATTGAGCGCAAAGCGGGGAGCGTCGGGAGCCCCGACCCTGACGAACTGGCAGGTCAACGCCAGATGCTCGCGCTCTCCGCTTCGGGTCCGCCAGCCCAGCCACCCGGCGCAGACCTGACCGACCACTCGTAGCTTGTCGTTCGCGAACTCGCTCAGCAAGTCACGATACAGGTCGTCCTCCGTGAGCTCGAGGACCACCAGACCACGCTCCTCGTAGAGCCGATTGACATCGGGATGGCGCCGCTCGAGCAGCAGTTGTCCGAAGTCGAGATACCGAGGCGCACCGGTGGGCCCGTAAGAGACCATGACGCTTCGTTGCTCGGGCGGTCGCGAGTGCTGACACTCCGGCTCGGAGCACCGATGGCACAGCACACGCCCCGGCTTGACGACCGACTGATGAAGCAGCGCACCCTCGATTCCATGGTCGAGCGCATCGCTCAGCTGACGCGAGACGTTGCGCTGCACGGGTCGTCGGCCCAGCGCCCGAGCCAACTCGACACGAACCTCGAGAAGGACGTCGTCCTGCAGGCCATCTACGAAGCTCCGCCACGGGTGACGCTCCAGGCGCTCGCGGACCTCTTCACTCAGCAAGTCGAGGGCGCGCTCGATGCGATCCGGCTTGCCATCATGACCGTTGGAACCTCCGCCCGAGGCGCCGCGATCAGGTGCACGGCGCCCACTCCCCCGACGCCGCCGCGTGCGGCCCACGCTGGGCTCTGAGGAGTTCTTCGACGTCATTTTGTCCTGCTTTCCACCAACCGTCCCGAACGCCCGGCGACGGTTCGCCAGCTCCGAGCACCCTGGAATCATGCCCCAGCCGCAAGGGTTGGGACAGCCAACGGCCCGTGCGCGCGAGTCTATAGTGCCGCGAGGGGATAGAGTTGCGCTGCTCACCGGGGCAGCCCCACCAACCGCACCGCGCCGCAAACTACTCGAGAAACACTACTTGCTGTTCCAGATCGCAATGATTCTGGCTGGCGTCGCTGGCCTGTACTTCGGCGGCGAGGTGATGGTGCGCTCCGCGACCTCACTCGCAAGGGCGCTCAGAGTCAGTCCACTCGTGATCGGGCTGACGGTGATCGCTTTCGGAACCTCGGCACCGGAGCTCGCCGCCGCGATCTCGGCGGCGCTCAAGGGGTACCCCGACCTCGCGGTCGGCAACGTCATCGGTTCGAACATCGCCAATGTGGGCCTGATCCTCGGAGTCACCGTACTGGTGATCCCGCTCGTAGCCGAAGCCCGCTTCGTGCGTCGCGAGATCCCTTTCATGATCGGTTCGGGCGCTCTCCTCGTGCCGTTCGTGCTGACTGGAATGCTCACCCGTCTTCACGCTGTCGTCCTGCTCGGTCTGATGGCCGTCTTCATGGTCATGATGCTGCGCTCAGGCGGGCTGTCACCTGACGAAGAGGAAGACGATGAGGGCGCCTCGGGAACTCTGTCGGCACTACTCGGATCGATCGCCGGTCTTGCACTCCTGATCGGCGGCGCCCAGCTCCTGGTCAACGCAGCGGTGGATCTGGCGCGCGCGTTCGGCGTGAGCGAGCGCGTCATCGGGCTCACGGTCGTGGCCTTCGGTACGAGCGTGCCAGAGCTCGCCGGCTGCCTTGCCGCTGCAGTCAAGCGCGAAACGGGACTCGTGCTCGGAAACGTCGTCGGCTCCAATATCTTCAACGTCCTGCTCATCCTTCCGGCGGCGATTCTCGTCAAGCCCGTCCCGGTGACCTTTGCCGGTTTTGGCGTCGACCTTCTGGTGATGCTCGGCTTCAGCGTGGTCATGCTCTTCTTCTTCGAGTTCTTCAAGCAGAGAAAACTCACGCGATGGGAAGGCGCCTTCTTCCTGGGGTCGTACCTGTCCTACATGGCGTACCTGGCACTATGACGACGGCCACCGTTTCGCCGTATCCCGTCAGCTCCAGGCGACCGGTGGCGCCTCGTGCGCCCGCGGAGACACTCGAGAGCTGATGCGCTCGTCGACCGGACTCGCCTTCTGGGCAGTCACCCTGTTCTTGTGCACCGTCCCGCTGGGTCTCGCGCAGCCAGGTGTTCCTGGAGGCCTCAAGGCCGACGAGGCTGCGTACTACCTGATGGCGCAGAGCCTGGCCCACGACTTCGACCTGGAGTTGGCCATCGAGGACACGGAGCGGCTGTTCGTCGAGTTCCCGCTCCGCCCGACCCGAAACCTCATCGTTTTGTCCGACGACGGCTGGCAGACCCTGTTCTACGGCAAACCTCTCGCCTACCCGCTGTTGGCCGCGCCCTTCGTCAGGTTTTTCGGTGCCGACGGCATGCTGCTCTTCAACCTCATCATGCTGATGGGGATGGTGTACCTGGGCTATCGACACCTCAAGCCCTACAACGACGAAGGTGTCGCTCTCGCCTTCGCCATGGGCTTTTTCCTCGTGGGAATGGGGTTTGCCTACGCCTTCTGGCTGCAGCCCGAGGTGTTCAACATGGCGAGCGTGGCACTCGCCCTCGCCCTCGGCCTCGACCGCGAGGTGCGAGGCCGTACGGCACGCGCAACTCACGGAGCCCTCGTGGGGTCGGGCGCGGCACTGGCGCTCGGCGTCTACAACAAGCCAATGCTCCTCGCGTTCTGCTTGCCCTTCGTACTGCCACCGCTGTTCGACCGAGGCCGGCTCGGCACGAAGCTGCGGCGCCCCTTGTTGTGGGGTGGCGGTCTGCTGCTCACCCTCGGAGCCCTTTCGGCGATCTCGCAGGCGCTCATTGCCCATCCGACCCCTTACCTGGGTGCTCAGGTCCGCCAGGGCGTCAAACTCTGCGCACCTGGCGAACTGCCGCCCAGCCCGTTCGCCCCAGCCGCGATCGCGACCGTCGACAGCG
>JANQPS010000476.1 GCA_028285365.1 Thermoanaerobaculia bacterium
CGAAGCCCTCGGTATCCGACACTCACAGACTCGGCCCTACCGCCCACAGACCAACGGCAAGGCCGAACGCTTCATCCAGACCCTCAGCCGCAAGTGGGCCTACGGGAAGAGCTATAGGAGCTCCAGACAACGAGCCAAGGCCCTGCCACAACGGATCCGCTCCTACAACTTCGAAAGACCGCATCATGCACTCGGGCTCATCACTCCGGCCGAAAGGCTCAGGAGTTTCGAATGAACAACCTACCTAGACGTCACAACTAGCTGCATCATCCATTCTGCATCTGGCCGATCAGCGTCCTTACCTGACGCTGCACGTCTCTCATCTCGTTGGACATCACCGCCAGTTGCTCTTCAAGCAGCCGCTTGTCTCGAGTGACCTCGGCAAGCTCGGCCCTGTGAGGCTCGGGCTCTGTGATCAGGTCTTCTCGAGTGATCGTGTCACGCATCCCGATCAGACCGGTGTAGTAGTGCACCATGTGCGTCTGCTTCCAGCCGAAGCGGTACTTGAGTCCAGACTCCTGCTTGTATAGCGGCAGCCAGTGGCAGGCGGACGAGTGACGGAAGTCGTAGAGGCTGAGCTCGTCGTAGCGGGACCCGGCTCTGGTCACCTCTGAACCCAGAACTCGGGCAGCCAGGCGGCGCAGGTACCGGTTCGTCGCTCCTGGCGAGAAGCGGAACGGGAAGTCCTCGGGTGCAAAGCGCCCGGCATCGAAGTACTCGCGAACGAGCTGCTGAGACAAAAGCAGCTTGATGGTCCGACCGACCGTCTTGCTGATCTCGTCGCGGACGGTGAGCCGGTCACAGTCCTCTGAGAAGTCGGACCGCTACAGGTTCGAGAGTTCGGTCGGACTGCGAACACCGCTGTCGAAGAGAAAGAGCATCAGAACGCGGTACTTGAACGTCGCATGGCGGCCGAGGCGCTCTACGTCTTCCAGGGTGAGGTAGACCCACGGAGGCTTCTCGCACTGAGTGTCAAGATCGATGCAGATGTCCTCGACGTTCTCCGTGCGCTTCCGAGCCGTCCGCATGTGCCAGTGCCAGAAGGCCTTGAAGACTTTGACGTAGTCACCAGTCGATCGATACGGCCCAGAGCCACCCTTGCGAGGAAGCCGACCACTCCGCATGTCACCGAACAGCTCGTGAAGCCGCGCCTCCGTGACGTCCAGAATCGACTCCACTCCGTAGTGCTGTCGCAAGGCCCGTGCGAGCAGGCCAAGACGGTACATCGTAGTCAGCAAGTGGATGTACGAGCGCCGTCCCTTGCGGCTGCCCGGAGCGATGTTCACTCCGCGTTCCATGTCGTCCAGATAGGCGATCAGCGAGCGACGGGTGTCATCACTCAGTTCTGGATAGCGCAGCTTGTCGCCGCGTCTCCAAGCGAGGTAGCGCTCTTCGCTCCTGTGTGGGTCGTACTTCATGGTCTCAGTCCTCCTGTGGTTGACTCATATTGGTTCAACTGCTGAGACCGGGCTCGGCTCGTGGCGCCAAGATCACCGCAAAATGCAATCTTGGCCAAGTGGACCCGGCGGGAAGCTACCCGTGACGGCGCTTCATCGGCGCGTCTCGTCGACGACGCCAGAGATCCCTGTCATGCCGGATCCGGCGGCGATGAGCTCATCCGAGCCGAACCGGTCTCATCTCTCACGGAGAACGATCATCTTCTTAAGCGTTTCTATTCGAGCGTGCCTGGGGACCGCTGAGCAAGCGCTTGGCGATCAGACGTGACAAGCGCCCGGCAGTGGACTAGCGTCGGAACCTGAAGTGACCAGGGGCTGCTGGTTGAGGCCGACAAGGAGCAAGAAGTGAGCGATCACCTCAAACGAGCAGTGGCGCTAGCCCAGCGCGAAAGGAAGACCCGGAAAGGTAGGCAGAGCTACTCGAGCGAACTGCAGGACGCCATCCGCGCCGCCTCCGCCGGGCACTCGAAATCCGAGATCAGCAAGAGCACGGGGATCAGTTTCCCCACACTGCAGCGAATCGTTGGACCTTCTCGGCCAAAGCCAGGGCGCAAAGGGAAGGCATCCAAGAAGCCACGAGCAACGGCTACCACCGGTGCCGTGTCGATATCGATCACGGTCAGCCTTCCCAGTGGTGCAGTTCTCCGATACGACGACCCGGAGCTCGTACGGAAGGACGCCAGGTTGCTCTCGGACGCTGCCAAGCGCCTCGCCTAGAGCATCGTGGGTCTCCGTTCCTGAGACCGCCTGACGATGAGATGGCATGGCAGTCGAGCTGCTCGTCGCGGAGACTGTGGCGAGTCATGCCGCGACATGCACTCCTGACAGCCTGGAAGGCTTTGGACCGATGCTTGGCGATCACTCTGTCAACGGTTGCGGTCCTCAAGGAGTTCCTCGATCCGCCTTTCGAGCTGAAGCAATCTCTCAACGAGTGCTAGGCGCTGCTCGCCGACGTCTCTCGCGCTCAAGGGACCCTCGACTCCTCTACTGGCATCCCGGAGTAGGCCAAGCTGAGGCACTCCTCCGAGCAGAAAACCTCGCGATCCTTCAGCGGAACGAAGCCTCGGGTTCCCAAGACCCCGCGCTGGTAGGAATGGCAGTCGTTGCCCACGAAGAGCCGCTTCCTGCAATTCGCACATTTTGTTCGTTTCATGACGCCTGTCTCAAGCAGCTGGATCTTGGCTTTTGAACCCATGAGCGGTCGTTGTTGGGGCGTCTCATTTCCAGTTCACTACCCTCCAGTGGGCACAAAACCGAAGCCTTTAAGTACTGGGCCCCAATGACCGCGACGATCCAAGGAACCACCCTCACCAGTTCAAACTCGAACAGTGAGTACCTCGGACGGTGGTGAGTGCCGTCCGCCTTCTAGGCGGCAGGCGAAACCACCCATGACCGGCTCCGCCCTCCACCCCCGCAACCGGATCGCCCTTCTCCAGGGCATCTCCCAGCCCCGCAGCGTCTCGCAGCTCGCCTCTCACCTTGCCATGAAGCGCGACAGGTGTTCCCAGATGATGCGCAGGGCACGCAAAACTGGACTGGTCGTCTGCGTCAATAGCCAGTCGTCGCGAACTCGCGTATACGCACCAACTGCGGAGGGGCTGATGGTTCTCCATAGCCAAGCTCTGCCCCTAGCCTCCGGCCCAATGGACGACTGGCGGGACTTTGCCTTTGTCGCATCGAGCCATCGGCGGGCGGTCGTCTTGGCTATGGAAGGGCCCATGCAGGCCGCTGCCATCAAGCGTCGAGCTCGCTATCTGGACCCAACTGTCCGCATGAGCGCCAACAATGTGCGCGACGTCCTCGGCGCGCTGCTGACCCAAGACATAGTCCGCGAGGTCTGGCTACGAAAGCGAGCGCACCGACGCTTCGAGCTAACTGCCAAGGGCATTCGACTTCAGGAGCAGCTCCGGAGGGCTGAGACGACAAGCCGCTAGAGATCGCAAGCGCTCTGGACCAGGCGAAGCGAGCTCTGGCCTCGACACCCGACCTAGAGTCCGCGTCTCCGGAGGGTGCACTGGCTCGAGACATCGCCCTGGCTGCACGACAGCTCGAGGCGTGCTACAGGGTCTACGAAAGAGTGCTCGCAGACCTGACGACGGAGAGCGAGAAGATCGGCTCTGAGGTCCTGCAGACGGAGGCGATCTTTGGTCGATCGTCCGCGCTCCGCAATCAGCTCCTCGGTCGACACCTGACGATCAAAGCCGAAATGCGCCAGATCGAGCTGCAACGACAACGCGAGTTGCGCGAGCTCACTGCCCGGCTGCTCGACCTGCTGAACAAGCACGCATACCTGGCCGATGTACCGACTTGACGAGCTGCTGAGGAACCTCGAGCCGCTGATGCCCGATCGGGTGGTTAACTGGAAGAAGACTCTCGATCTGGTCGATCCAGATCTGCGGCGGCTGGTTGAGCGCCAGATCGTGTCCACGGCCTACCGGGTGCTGGGCGACTTCCACTCGAAGCTACTGCTGTCGCTACCACCCCTGACCCGTGCCCGCGGCGAGTTCGCACTCGGTACCGTCATCTACGAATCGGACAAGTGGCCGGTTGGCATTTCAGCCGGTGAGCTCCTCCAGAATATGGCGATCTTCGGTCGCTCAGGAGCGGGAAAAACGAACGTAACCTTCCTACTCCTCGAGCAGCTCGTGGGCAAGCGCGTGCCGTTCTTGTACCTCGATTGGAAGCGGACGGCGCGCCACCTCATTCCGGGACTTCGTCAACGACTCTCCGTATACACACCGGGCCGGAAACTCAGTCCTTTCCCGTTCAATCCGTTCCTGGCGCCGCCAGGCATTGAAAGCTCGACCTATCAAAGCCAGGTCGTCGACGTTCTCGCCGATGCCTACACGCTGGGCGATGGTTCCCGAAGCCTGCTGCGTAAGGCCCTCGCTAAGTGCAGGGAGTCACCTTCGGTCGCTCGGCTCATTCAACTGGTCGAGGCGATGCCCGACAGCGAGCGAGTGAGAGGCTGGAAGATCTCGACTCTACGTGCGCTCGAAGGGCTTCACGAATCGCAAACGACCAGCGAGGCCGATCAGCACAAGATGGTGGACTCCCTGCTACGCAGGTCGACGATCCTCGAGCTCGACGGTCTGTCCACATCGAACAAGCGCTTTCTGCTTCCTCTACTGTGCTTCTGGGTCTACTCCGCGATGCTGACTTCAACGAAGCGCGAGCAGCTCAGCTTCGTGATCTTCGTTGAAGAGGCCCACCACGTCTTCTACCAACACCGCCAGCGTGAGACGCTGATGGAGATGCTCTTGCGGCAGTGTCGCGAGATCGGAATCGCGATGATCATCATCGATCAGCACCCGTCACTGATCAGCAGCGCGGCACTCGGCAACACCTATACGAGCCTGTGCCTGAACCTGAAGGACCCGAGCGACATCGCCAAGGCGGCTGCGCTTTCGCTCCTGCGCGAAGGCGAACGGGAGAAGCTCAGCATGCTTCCGGTTGGCCAGGGCGTAGTAAAGCTACAGGACCGGTGGCATCGTCCGTTCCTCATCAGGATCCCTCATGTGCACGTGTCGAAAGGGAGCGTGAGCGACGATCACCTCGTCTCCTATCTCCGTCGACAATCCGCACTCTCGGCACTTAGAGAGTCTGTACCGCCCGAATCTGACGTTCTCGGACACCCTCGGCTCGGAGACAAGCCTCTGGAGACCGACGCAGGGACGTTGCTTCAAGACATCCGGAAACACCCGAACGATGGCGTTGACACTCGCTATCGTCGCCTCGGCTTCTCAGCTGACAAGGGCAACCGCCTCAAGAAACTCCTGCTCCAGCGAGGCCTGATTCGCGAGCAGAAGGTCCGAGTTGGGCGGACGCGTCGCACACTACTCCGAGCGATGCAGACCGAGAAACAGCGACCGAAGAAGTTCGCCACCGAGTCCCTCGCGCATGAGTTCTGGAAGCGCCGGTACGCGGTCCGCTATCGGCAGATGGGATACAAGGTGAGGGTCGAAGCACCGAGATCGTCTGGTGGACGCGTCGACGTCCTGGCAACGAGAGCGTCCGAGAGCGTCGCGATCGAAATCGAAACTGGGAAGAGCGAACCCGTCAGAAACGTGCAGCGCAACCTGCTCGCCGGTTGCACTGGAGTGCTCGTGGTTGCGATCGACAATCGCTCTCTCCTCAAAGTCGAACGGCAACTCGAGGCCGCAGGTCTCCTGCTGCCACAGGTCTGCCTCCGACTCGCTTCGGACGAGACCGGCCCAAACGGAACAGCTACTCCACGCCGCGCGAAGCGTTGAACGCTCGAAGCGCCGCAGACATCGAGATGTTCGCGTGCTCTCTGAGGATCTCGAGCCAATACACCTCGAACATCACGTAGTGCGTCAACTCCACATGCGGAAGCCGATTGCCGTAATCCTCGAGATATCTCTGAGCAAGGCGGGCTCGGTTACTGGTGCCCATGGCCTTCATCGAGCCATAGATTCCTGTCTCGATGTGGGCGTCGAGAGCGTGCTGCCGCAGGATCTCGATGGCGCGATCAAGGAGTCCGCGAACACCGTTGCTTTCCAGTTCGAGGCTAATCGGGCGCCAGCCGCCGAGATCCCACCACAGCCGCTCCGCTCCTTCTCTCACCAAGCTCTCAGGCCATGAGATTTCTCCCCGCGACGAATGCATCGTGTAGACCTTGACTTCCACGTGCTCCACGAAACGACGAAGCTCCTCCTGGACCTCAAAGAGGTTGCCGCGGTTGATGCAAGGCTGGAAGCTTTCACGTGCGGCTTCGTACGGCAGAACGTAGCGACTGGTCAGGAAGTCCGACGAGAGCTCTCTATGGATCCGTTCCAACACGGCCTCAACCACAGCCGGATCGACGTTGTCGGCCTCGTGGAAGAGGTCAACCACAGTCAGCTCACTCCTTGCCGCCACCAAGTCGAACAACCAGCCGGCAAACGACAGCTCGAGGCCTCCAGCCTGCCCGCCCTAGATCTTCTTGGCGATCGCCATGATCTGTTCGATCGCCTGACGGTGGTACTCCAGGGCGGCCCGAGTGTTGAAGGCCCACGTGTGCTTGTCGACCTTGAATCCGAAGCGCTCGAGAATCGGGCCAAACCGCTGGAAGAAGGCCTCCGACAGGAGCTCATTGTCTGCCTTCGAGAGGACATTCACGTGATGGTGGAAGACGTGGTCGATGTACTCCTGCATCGCTCGGCGGCGGAGCGCATCGGCGATCTCGTTGATCACGCGCCTCATCCCGCCCTCTGTGCCGTCAAATGCGACCTGTAGCGCGCGCGGATAGCCTTCCTGGAACTGGTCCTCCTGAAACGCTCGGTCGAGGATGTTCTTGGCCTCACCGAAAGCAGCCGCGAAAGACGGCTGGCCCTCCCCAACGCTGTTCTTGTGGTGCTGGACGTAGTTCGTGACGATGAACTTGAACTCGTCGTGCGCCGTGACCACGAGCCGCGGAACCTGGAACGTCTCGCGGGCGACGTCGTGCGGCATGAGGACGGTCTTGTTGATGTAGTCCTGACCGATGAGGTCAAGGATCTTCTCGACGTTCATGGCTCCTCCTCGCCAAAGGTGTCGTAGATCATGGGCCGGGGAGCAGCAGGTAGTTGTTCTGCGCCGAGTGGGAGGTAGTGCTCAGCCACGTACTCACGTACCGCGGCGCGAGGGTCGACCGTCGCCTCCCGGGCGGTGAGCTCCGTGCGCAGCGAGGCGACCTGTGCACCGCAAGCAACGAACGCTTGCCCGACCGTCAGACGCTGGAGGTCCTGGTCGGTCACGCGGCCGCCGAGGACCTTCCGACTGTGTGCGTAGTCGTCCTCGCCCGGCCTGAAGATGACCTTGGTGCCGCAGTTGCCAAGCGACTGCGCGAGCTCCTTGCCGAGCTGCCCGCGCTCTTGATGGGCCAGCACGGCGCCGATGGCGTACTTACGACCTTCGCTCAGCAGCTCCGAAAGCGTTGCGGCCTGAAGCTGCTGGAACTCGTCGACGTAGAGAAGGAACGGCCGACGAGCAGCCGCGGGAACGTCGGATCGCGATACGGCGGCACGGTAGACAAGAGACACCAGGAGGCTACCTACGATCCGCGCGTGGTCGGCGCCAATCTGCCCCGAAGAGAGGTTCACAAGCACGATGCGCCCATCGTCCATCCATGCTCGTGGAGAGAGCTGGCTATCGGGCTGCGTGAACATGGCGCCGAGTTGGTCGTCAAGGAGCAGCGGTGAGAGCTTGTTGGTGACCGACCGGACATCGCCGGCTGAGTAGCTCGGCAGCTCGGCTGTGAGGGATCGCCGAAC
>JANQPS010000477.1 GCA_028285365.1 Thermoanaerobaculia bacterium
CTCATTCCCTGGCTGTTCGAGAGCCCAGCGCACCGTCGCCTCGACGGCGGTGCCGACGCTGAGCGTGTTGGTCAGAACGATCGGCGTCTCGATCGTTCCGAGTTCGCGGACCTGCAGAAACCCTGCGGCCTTGCCGAAGGCATTGGCCGCCCACACAGCCCCCGGAACCTTGTCCTGAAAAACGTTGCCTCCGTGGGGCAGTACCGCAGTGACTCCAGTTCGAACATCCTCCCCCTCGACCAGAGTCACCTGCCCCACTCGGACCCCCTCTACATCGGTGATCGCATTGAGTGGTCCGGTGGAAAGCACTCCGGGAGTCAGGCCCAGGTCTCTTGCGCGAGGCCGGTTGTTCTCGTCCTCAGAACCAGTAGGCGAGTTCCCTTGCCCGACAACAGCACCGGCTAGAGAAAGCTGCACTGCGAAACCCAGAACGCCGAAACGCGCAACGATTCGGGGGATACTTTTCTCTTCTCTCATCCCCGAGATCGTAGCGTCTCCTGGCGCCCCGGAGTGCTGTAAACGGAGGCGTGTCGAGTTCGCCAATTCAACCAGTGACCGCCATGCGGCCTCGCCCGCGAGCCTTGTCCTCGTACATAGCCCGGTCGGCACGACGCATGAGATCACCGAGGTCGAATGCCTCCACCGTGGAGGACGCCACACCGATGGACAGCGACACTTTGATCTCCTGGCCACTGACCACCATCGGTTCCGCAAGTACCCTCCGCAGCCTCGACGCCAGTTCCTCGGCGCCGCCTGCGTCCGTTCCTGGGGCGAGAATCACGAACTCGTCGCCCCCCATTCTCACCGTCAAGTCCGAGGGACGCACCTGTTCACGAATTGCAACGGCGACGCGCACCAGAACCTCGTCTCCGACATCGTGGCCGAACCGATCGTTGATCGACTTGAAGCGGTCGACATCGAAGTAAAGAAGGGTAATCCGATCCTTCACCGAATCGTTGGCACCGTCTGCGGCGAGTCGCTCCCAGACCTGGGCCCCGCTCTCGTCCAGGCGCCGTCGGTTCTCCAGCCCAGTCAGTGGGTCCTGGTACGCAGCACGCTCGAGAGAAAGCCTCTCCGAGGCCAACTGCAAGAGCCGCGTGGATAGTTCCTTCGTTCGACGATTCTGCTGTGAGTGTGCGATCGACAGAACCACCGCCTGGGCGATGACCAACCCCATGAATCCGTAAGCCAACAGTTCCGGCGCACTCGGCGCAACCCGAGCCACGAGGCCGTCACCAAGCCCGGTGAAGATCCAGAGCGCTGCCGCGACGAGGATCCAGCGCGAGCCTGGGCGACGGCGCCGGACCGCCAGAAAGACGGAGCCGATGCCCCAAAGGCCAACCACCAGGAATACCACTTGGAAGACACCTAGACTCCAACGTGACGAGAACGACGTCGGCAGAGCCCAGACCGAAAGCACGAAGACCACGCAGGCCATTGAAGACAGCCGAACCAGCCATGCCGAAACCTCATGCGGGAACAGCGTTCGCAGAAACGACGCACCC
>JANQPS010000478.1 GCA_028285365.1 Thermoanaerobaculia bacterium
CGAACTGCTCGCGAAGAGCGCGATGAACGCGAACTGCGAGGAGTGAGTGCCCGCCGAGGTCGAAGAAGTTGTCCGTCGTCGAGATCTCGGCGATGTTCAGGACGTCGCGCCAGATTGCAGCAACCTTCTCTTCGGTGACGTTGGCCGGTTCCCTGACCACTTCAGCGCGCTTGGAAGTGACTGCGTGCGGGGCGGGTAGGGCCTTGCGGTCGGTCTTGCCGTTGGGCGTGAGCGGGAACTCGTCGAGCGACACGACGTGTGCGGGGACCATGAACTCGGGAAGAGAGTTGCGCAGCGCATCTCGAATACCGGCTTCGTCCGTCGGTCTCGAGGGAACCGGCAGTACGTAGGCCACGAGGCGTTGATCACCCGGAGAGTCCTCGCGCGCCAGGACGACGGCCTCGCGGACCTCGTCCAGTTCACCTAGTCGCGCTTCGATCTCGCCTAGCTCGATTCGGTGTCCCCTGACTTTGACCTGAAAGTCGGAGCGACCCAGGAACTCGACTCGTCCGTCGGTCAGGAATCGAGCCAGATCACCCGTCCGATACATGCGCTCGTCGGCTCGGAAGGGATTGTCGAGGAAACGCTCCGCAGTGAGCTCGGGACGCTGCCAGTAGCCGCGCACCACCCCCGCGCCGCCGATGAAGAGCTCTCCGACGACTCCCGGAGGTACCGGGCGCCGAGCCTCGTCGAGAACGTAGAGTTGGGTGTTGGCGATCGGTCGGCCAATGGTGATCCGCGACGGGTCGCTAGCGATCTCTTCCGTCGACGACCAGATGGTCGTCTCCGTCGGGCCGTACATGTTGATGACCTTGGCACTCGTGAGCTGACCGAGCTCTCTCGCGAGGGCCAGCGGGAAGGCTTCGCCACCGATCATCACGACGCTCAGCTTCGCAAAACTCGAGCGAGTGTCGGGGTCGAGCAGGAACAGGCTGGCCATCGAGGGGGTGCACTGGAGATGGGTCACGCCGTGGCGCTCGATGAGCTCGGAGAGCGTCTCCGAGGGCTCGCCAGCCGCCGGCGCTTCGGTCCTGTCCGTCGAAGGCGCGGTGACCTGTACCGCGCTCGCCTCTCGCTGGCGCAGCTGTGGGAGGTGGTCGAGATGAGTGAGAGTCGTCTGGGTATCGACCCCGAAGTCGATGAGACAGGGCACCTCGTCGACACCGCTCGCTGCGACGTCGGCAAGTAGGTCGCGACAGCGCTCCGGAGTGCCGAACAGCCCGCTGGTTTCGTAGTAGCGCTCGAAGGAGTAGGACAACAGGTCGCGATGCTCCTCGGCGGTCAGGCTGTCGAGATCGAGCTCACCGCTGTCCTGTGCCTTGCCCTTCTTGAAGGCAGTCCAGGAGCTGGCGAAGTTCTTGACCAGTCCCAACGAGCTTCCGAGGTAGCTGATCATGGGCTCGCGCACCATGTCGCGCACGGCCGAATCGTCCTCGCCGACAAACGTGTGCAGCATGAGCGAGACGATGCCCGGTCCGTCGTGGCCGTGCTCGCGCCGAGCTTCGCGGTACACCGCGATCTTCTCGCCGAGCTCTGCCGGAGTCTGGCCCAGCAAGTGAGTCAGGATGTTTGCGCCGAGCGCTCCTGCCTGTCGGTAGGTTTCGGGATTGCCAGCGGTCGTCACCCAGAACGACAGCTCGGGTTGGATGGGGCGCGGCAGCGTGGCGATCTCCGTCGTCTTGCCCAAGGCGTCTGGAAACGCCACCGACTCCCCGCGCCAGAGTCGACAGACCACGTCGATGCCGTCGAGCATCACCTGCTTGGAATTCTGGTAGTTCTCGGGGCGCAGGATGAAGTCGTTGGGATGCCATCCCGCTGCAAACGACAGGTCGACTCGGCCGCCGGAGAGGTTGTCGACGATCGCCCACTCCTCTGCGATGCGAGCCGGGTGGTGCAGCGGCAGGACCACGCTGCCAGCGCGCAGGCGGACCCGATTCGTGACCGTTGCCACGGCAGCCATCGCGACGGCCGGGTTGGGATAGAGACCACCGAAGGCGTGGAAGTGACGCTCCGGGACCCACACCGAGCTCAGTCCGTTCTGATCTGCGAACCGCGCGCCGTCTAGGAGTAGCTGGTAGCGCTGCTCGCTCTGAGACTCGTCGGCAGCGAAGTACATGAGACCGAGGTCGATCTGATACTCGGTGCTCGGTGAACGCAGGCTCGACGAGGTGGCCGGAGGCTCGACTGTCAGCTTGTCGGTGCTGACCTTGGCGGCCTCGCTGTAGAGGACGACCTTGAAGCCTCGGCAGAGGGTCCACAAGAGCTCGAGAACCGAGATGTCGAAGCTCAGGCTGGTCACGGCGAGCCAGACACCGGGAGGATCGTGAGGAATCGAATCGTCCATCCCGGTAAAGAAGTTCTGGACGTTGCGGTGCTCGACCATGACTCCTTTGGGCCGGCCTGTGGATCCTGACGTATAGATCACATAGGCCAGGTGGTGGGGAGCAGCGCCCACCTCGTTGGCGTCGATCCGGTCGGAGGAGAGCTCTGCGAGCTCGTCAGCGTCCCCGTCGATCGACAGGACGTGTGCGCTCGTGCTCGGCAGCTCCGAGCGCAGCGACTCCTGCAGAACGACGATCTCCGCACCGGAGTCTTCGAGCATGAGCTCGATCCGTTGATTGGGATAGGTGGGGTCGAGCGGAACGTAGGCACCGCCGGCCTTGAGCACTCCGAGCACTCCGACCACGAGATCGATCGAGCGATCGAGAAACAGGGCGACGCGCTGGTCGGGTCCGCAGCCGAGCTCGCGCAGTTTGCGTGCTAGCCGGTTGGCTCGTCGATCCAGTTCGGCGTAGCAGACGTCTTCGTTCTGGAAGGCGAGGGCAGTGGCATCCGGAGTGAGTTCGACCTGACGTTCGAACGACTGGTGAAGGCAGTTCGTAGCGTCATAGGGAGCCTCGGTCGCGTTCCACTCGACCAGCAGTTTCTGGCGATCCGCACCGGGAAGGAGGTCGACCGTCTCGAGAGAGCCGTTGGCGTGGGTGGCCAGCTGTTCGAGCGCACACCCGACCGAGGTGAGGATCTGGTCCGGAACCCCGGGCTCGAAGCGGCTCGGATCGTGGCCCAGGCGCAGCATGAGTGAATCGTCGACGACGTTGCCGTAGAGCGTGAGCTCGAAGCCCGTACGTTCGTAGAGCGTGAAGTCGCGCCTTTCCCAGTCTCCACCCAGGGCCTGCATCCGGGCGCCGAGCAGGTAGTTGTCGAACATGACGAGAGTCCGAAACAGCGGAGTTCCTGGCGGAACCTCGCTCCACTGCTGGACCTGCACCAGAGGCGTCTGTTCGTGCTCGAACGTGGCGCGCTCGCGCGATCTCAGCTCGCTCAGCCACTGGATGACCGTCTTCTGAGGCTCGACGGGAACTCTCACCGGGAGGGTGTTGATGAAGACCCCGATGGCATCTTGGGCGTCGGGTATCGACGAGCGCCGACACGCTCTCGTAGCGCCGAAGACGACGTCGTCCTCGCCAGAGAACCGGCTGAGGCAGAGCGCCCAGGCACCTTGGACGAGAGTGTTGAGGCTCAGGCCGTTCGCCTGCGCGAGCTCCGTGAGACTTGCGGTCGTCGCGCGGTCGAGACGAAGCTCGGGCTCGGAGTAGCGCGCCGCGCCTTCGGACGGTTCGTCGTCGGTCGGCTCACTGATTGGTGTCGTCTCACGCCAGCCAGGGGTTGGTGTCGACGCCGTGAAGCCCTGGAGCCGATCTCGCCAGAAGCTCTCCGAGCGGCTCCAGTCCTGTTGACCGAGCCACTCCACGTGATCCTTGTAGGCCGGTCGCTGCGTAGCAGGGTCCGGATGGGAGACGGAACCTGACTGCGCCTCGACGTACAGCTCGAAGAGCTCCTGGAGCAGATCCGGGAACGATCGGCCGTCAAAGAGGATGTGCGGGAAGCTCCAGAGAACCTCGAAGTGGTCGGTGGCGAGCTCGGCGACGTGGAGTCGCATGAGCGGGAGGTTGTCGAGCTGAAAACCGCGCCTGCGGTCCTCCTCCCGAAGGCGCTCGACCGCCTCGGCCTGCTCGTCCGCCGAGAGGCTTCGCAGATCGATCTGCTCGAGACTGAGAGGGGCTTCACGATGGACGTTCTGGACGGGCTCGTCACTACTCAGCCAGTCGAACGAGGTTCTGAGGGCCGGATGTCGCTCGATCAGTCCCCGCCACGCCTCACTGAAAGCTTCGATGTCGAGCGGCTCGTGAAGCGAGAACTGGATCTGCTCCAGATCGACCCCGTCTCCAGAGTCTGAGAGAAAGTGGTACAGCATCCCGTGCTGCATCGGAGCAAGCGGGAAACTGTTCAGGATCTCAGCCTTGCGGCTTGCGACCTCAACCATCAGGTGTCCCCTCCCACCAGCGGAATCGGGCCGAAAAACCCGAGAGAATTGTCCAGTCTAGCACTGTCTTGAGCGTGTGAAAGCCTTGTGAAACTTGAAGTTAGCGACGATTTGCGGGGCTTGGCGCCCGGCTGGTGTCGCAAGACTGACCCGCTGATTTCTCATCGACAGTGGCTCGGTCGTTCCTTCACACGAGCAAGAAGCGGGCCGACGGCCGGAGAAGCCTCGAAATCACGAGCCGCCGTTCTCTGCCGCTGCCCCTGCCGCTGCCCCTGCCGCTGGTCTTGACGCTGCTCGGGGCGAGCTGACTCGTCGTCAGTCGTCGAGGCTCTCGAGAGCAGGGGCAGCTGGTGCTCCGAGAGCTCCTCGCCGAGCTGAATGTTGCTCGACGAAGGCTGTCTCAGCTGGCCCTGGTGTCGTTGATCGCGCCAGCGCCGGTCAGCACGATACGGAGCTGGCGAGGACTCGACTCGCCTCGTCGCGCAGAGTGGTAGCGGCCGATTCGATGGAGGTCGCCATGAACTCCACGTGAGCGGACTGCAGACTCTCGTTCCAGGGGAGAACGAGGACGTCCTCTAGAAACTTGTGAGTTCCTCTGAAGCGCTCGGGTCGATAGTCCGTCGCCTCGTCGCGAGCGAGAGTGAACGGGAATCGACTGTTGCCGAACGTGCGCTGCTCGGCGATGACCTTGCAGGCGAAGGCGGGTTTGCCGACGTAGTGCGGCGCACAAGCCACACCTGCAGCCTGTAGTCGCTCGGCGAGCGCGGAGGCGCCGCCAGGAATCACGTCCGGCTGCACGAGCATGGCGTAGCGCCAGTAGGCGTGGCGTTGACCGGGAGCGACGAGAGGCGGTGTGATTCCTGGGCACCCGCGCAGACGATGGGTGAGCAGCTCAGCCATGTGAACGCGGTGATCGACGCTGTCGGTCGCCTTGCGTGTCTGCGCGAGCGCAACGGCTCCTTGGAGCTCGCTCATTCGCGAGTTGAGAGCCAGGAAGTAGTGGTCCGGATCCGGATCGCCGTAGCCCCAGGCTTTGTTGATGAAGAGCCTGAGACGGCGCGACAGATCGGCGTTGGCCGTGACGACGAGTCCGCCTTCGCCACAAGTGACGTGCTGGCCTTGCTGCAGGCTGAAGCAGCCGACCGCCCCGAGGGTCCCGAGGTTGGCGCCTTCGGTCGACGCGAGAAAAGCCTGAGCACAGTCTTCTATGACCGGCAGCTGGTGCCTGCCAGCGAGCGACATGATGGGTTCCATGTCGCACGGATTGCCGAAGAGGTGGGTGACCATGATGGCCCGTGTTCGGTCACTGATCCGTTCCTGGATCGTCTCGGCCGTGAGGTTGCCGGTGACCGGGTCGACGTCGGCGAACACGGGGATGGCTCCCTGGTAGAGCACCGGGGTCAGCGCACCCATGTCGGTGACCGGACTGACGATGATCTCCTCGCCCGGTTCAGGGTCGATGGCGGCAACGGCGGCGTGGATGGCGCTCGTTCCAGACGAGCAGGCGTGGGCGTGCCTGGTCCCGATCGTTTCGGCGAACTCGGACTCGAGCGCGCGCACGAAGCTGCCTTTCGTGCTGGTCAGGACACCGGCTTCGAGGACCTCGCTGACCGCTCGGAGCTCTTCGTCACCGAACGTTCGCCCGCTGCCGTTCTGGTCGCAAGGCAGCCGCGGCAGCGAGCTCGGTTGGGATTTAGGGTTGAAGCGTTCGGTAGTGGCTCCGCCAGCCATCAGCTGGCACCCGTGCCGCGCAGGACGGCGGGCACGGTTTTGAGCATGATCTCGAAGTCCAGAGACAGTGACCACGAGTCGATGTACTGCAGGTCGAGCTGCATCCACTCGTCGAAGGCGATGTTGTGGCGGCCGTTCGCCTGCCACAGGCACGTGAGGCCCGGCTTGACGCTGAAGCGTCTCTTGAGCCAGCGCTGATCGAACTGATTGACGTCGCGAACCGGCAGAGGCCGGGGGCCGACGATGCTCATCTGACCGAGCAGGACGTTCCACAGCTGTGGGAGCTCGTCGATGCTGGTCTTGCGCAGCCACTTCCCGACGCGGGTGATGCGCGGATCGTTCTTGATCTTGAGAGCAGCCCCCTGGACCTCGTTGAGATCGAGGACTTCACCGACCCGATTCTCGGCGTCCTGCACCATGGTGCGGAACTTGATCATCTTGAACAGTCGGCGGTTGAAGCCGACTCGCTCCTGCCTGAAGAAGACCGGTCCCTTGGAGTCGAACTTGATGGCGATCGCCACGCCGATGAACAACGGCGCCAGGAAGAACAGAGCCGTCGCGGCGGCCATGAAGTCGAACATTCTCTTGAAGACCAGGCCGCCGGTGGTCGGCGAAGGCGTCTTGAGGGTCATGACCGGGACCTGATCGAGATAGTCGACCTCTGCTTTTGCCAGCTCGAGATTGAAGAAGTCGGCAGGCATCCGGACCGTGACGCCCAGGTCCTCGCCGAGCGTGATGATCTGCGAGATCCGCTCGTAGTACGACTTGAGCGGCAGGGTCACGAAAAGCTCGTCGATCTCGTGCTCGTCGAGCAGTTGCTCCAGCTGGTCGAGTGAGCCGAGCAGCTTCTCCTTGCCGGTGTGATTCGAGCTCGACGGGGCTTCGAGGTCGTCGATATAGCCGAGCAGGAGATACCCGAGGTCAGGTCGCTGGCGCAACTCCTTGCCGATCGCAGCACCGCGACGGCCACAGCCGACGATGGCGACGTTGCGCAGGTTGCGGCCGTGCCGCCGAGCCTCACCCAGGGCGATCCTGATGGTCGTATGGAAGAGGACCGAGCCGACAAAAGCGACGGCGGCGAAGGTCAGGACGAAGTTTCGATTGATCGCCTCGAGGTCCAGGAGGAGGCCGATGGCGGCCAGGCTGGCCGAGCCCAGCGTGACGGCCTTGAGCAGGTCTTTGGCCTCGGCCAGCGTGCTCCCGATCCGACGTGAGCGATAGAGGCCCATGGACCTGAAGACGAAATGCCACAAGAGCCCGAACCCGATGACGGCCACCAGGTTGGAGACTTTGACGCGCACTGCCATGAACTGGCTGAGCTCGCCACCGTAGTCCGCGATGCCGGTTACGACCAACGCTGCGGCGAACGCAAGCAGCATGACCGCCTGATCGCCGACCTGAATCAAGCTGTAGAGCAGTCTCCGTCTGGTCACCCGTTGTCCCCCATCAAACTGGCCAAGATGCCGTCATGCTGCTCGCCAAGTGCGAACAAGCTTCCCCGGGATTGGATATCAAGATGCAATTCGATTCCGTGAAGGTTCAGAAGTTCAGTTCAGAATGTCGTAGTAGAAATCTTCGGTGAGCTCGGCCACTTCGTCCCACCCGGGGAGCTCGCTCGCGCGCTCCCTCGTGAGCCGTCTCTGGACTTCGGCGAGCTCCGGCTCGCTGATGAGTGCTGCGAGGTGCTCCCTCAGGCGCTCGACGTCACCCACCG
Source organism: Thermoanaerobaculia bacterium (assembly GCA_028285365.1). Classification (GTDB taxonomy): domain Bacteria; phylum Acidobacteriota; class Thermoanaerobaculia; order Multivoradales; family Multivoraceae; genus JANQPS01. The sequence goes on from JANQPS010000478.1 coordinate 7,770, forward strand.
GGAAGGTCAGGCCACAGTGCCCGAGGACCTCGCGGTTCTCGGGAATGTCGCTTGCGACGATGCAGCTACCGAACGCGACAGCCTCGAGGAGCGCGATCGAGAGCCCTTCCATGGTCGAAGGCAGCACAAACGCGTGACAGTGTTCGAGGAGCTCGTTGACCGTGTCATGGGGTACCTGCCCGAGGAAGACGACGTTCTCGCTGCCGTCGGGCTGGCCTTCTCGAGCCTGTTCTCGAACCTGCGTGACGTAGTCGTCCGAGTAGCTGGTGCCGCCGGCGACCGCCAGCTTCATGTCGCCGAGCAGCGGTAGCGCAGCTTCGATGAGCGTGTGCACCTGCTTCTCGGGTGAGATCCGGCCGCTGAAGAGAATGTAGCGACCTGCCTCGAGCCCCAGTTCCTCGAGGATCTCGCCGTTGGTCTCAGGCTTGGTCGGTATCGGATTCGAGATGACCCTGGCGGCTTTGCCATGCTCTTTTCGATAGTGCTCGCCGAGCGTCTCGGAGACCACGGCTGTGGCCGTCGGACACTTCGCGGAAGCCAGTTCGCCCAGGCGAAGGACCCCTCGCGCAAAGCGATTCCACTTTGCGCGCTGCCAGTCGAGACCGCGTACGGACACGACAGTCGTCGTACCTCTGAGTCTGGGCAGCAGGGCGAGAGGCGCCGATCCGATGGCGTGGAACTGGACGATGTCGTAGTTGACGAACATGCAGTGCAGGGTGCTCAAGAGCGAGTGAGAGATGGTCTCGAGGTGTTTGGTTCTGAGTGAGGGCAGCCGGCGGACCGTGATTCCGCGAAACGTGTCGACGGCGGGCGTGAAGTGTTTGCGGCAGTAGGCGGTGACGGTGTGGCCTCGCTCCGCGAGCCTGGAGCCGACTTCTTCGTAGTAGGTCTCGATGCCGCTGTAGGTTCCGGCCACACCTCGCCCCCCGACAAAAGCGATCTGGAGTGGAGGGCGGACAGACTCATGAGCGGAAATGGTGATTCCTCGATGGAGACTCGGCTGGGAACCGTCGAGTGGCTCGGCTGGTCGAGCTGTCGAAGGAGGGCCGATGGCCGTCGACACCGCACGGTGCTAGCTGCGGTCTGGGTTCTCGAGGCGATCGCTCTCGTAAGGACCCAACGTGCGGATGTGGCAAAAAGAAACAACAGATGAGAAGGAAGATCCTCTGAGAAGAGAGATGAGCAAGATGCGAGCCATTGCCACTCCGCTCTGTCTCGAACACGTAGCTCCGGCAGGAAAGCGGACACGTGGTTTTCCTCGGGAGCGAACCGTGCTCGACATGTCCTTGCCGGGTACTACTGTGGGTAATTCTGGTGCGTCGAAAAACTAGAAAATTTGCCTAGTGTGGTTTTGTGCTCTTCTCCGTGTGAGGTCGAGAGGTCCGGGCTCGGATCGCCTCCGGGCCCGTGGGAGTCGGGGCGCTCGCGCGCTCGTGGGACAGTGTCTCGTGCCGGTGTGAGGCAAGAATGAAGCGCCGAGCGACAGGTGCTGCAAGGATGTCGCGTCGGGCGCTTCGGCAAGGCGCGACGTGAGGACGGTGTCGACTCCTTGGGGGTCGGTCGGCGCGAACTGGCGTGCAGCTCCGATCTTCGACGAGACTCGAGATGATCTTGCTAGGAGGGCTACGACGAGACGTCCCGGCACGCTGATTGAAGGCACGTTGATCGAATCCGTGAGCGAGTACCGTCTAACAGGACGGTGAAGCCGGCGATCAGGCAGCCACGACGAGGGGCTGGACGACAGCGGGGAAGTCGGCCACGATGGCGTCCCCGGCAGACATCGAGTCTCTTCCGACAGTGTCGTTCTGTGTCGTCTTGGAGCGAGACACCGACAGCGCGAGTGACCCCAGCATGGCCAACAGCGAGAACAGCAAGCGAGTCATCGTCCTCTCGGACGACGAAGTCGGTTTTCTCAAGAAGGTCACCCAGGTGGCGCTGGAGACCATGGGACCTGGCGCAGGTCAGTCCTCCCTGGCGGCCCAGCTGGCCGGAAAGCTGGAGGAGCTGTCGACACTCCGCTCTGCGCAGAAGCTCGAGCCTCAGCCGAACGGGGACCGAGTTGCCGAGCCCTCAGCGAGGTTCCTCGTCGAGCTGACGGCAGCAGAGATCCAGGAGCTCCATCGAATCACCAGGCATGCCTACAGCTTCATCACGCCGGAGGAGCGCCGCGCCCGCCTCGTGCTCCGCGAGAAGATGCTGGTCTCTTCTCAGCGCCTCGGCCTCGCGCTGGAAGTCTGAACCGAAAGATCGAACATGGTCGGACGATCGGATGGCCTCGAGAGCACCAGTGCGGCTGAGGTGGCTGCGCTCTTCGAATCGGAGCGAGCGACCGTTTGCGTCGTCGATCTCGATCTCACGTTGGCGGATGGGGACACGTTGTTCTGGCTGCTCTGGGAGATCTTTCGCAAACGGCCTTTCTCTCTGGCGTTTCATCGCCACGTCACCGCAGTTCTCGCCGCGGTCGGTCTTCGTCTACGTAGTGCATCGGGCTTCA